>DAONOU010000063.1:0-11387 GCA_035409265.1 Arachnia sp.
CTCTTCGACCGCAGCATCGCCCGCGACAAGCCCACCAAGATCCTCGACGTCGCGATGCACCAGGTGCGCAACCGCGAGTGGGAGCTGGCCAGCGTCGCCCTGCGCAGCTCCACCCGCGCCGGACGCTTCGGCTTCGGGGGTCGCGGCACGCCGGAGGTCGTGTCGTGGAAGGAGGTCCCGGACCTCATCCTCCAGACGGGCCGCCGCACCACCGCCCATCTCGTGGCCGAGTTCTCCGACATGAAGCCCGCCGACATCGCGCAGGAGCTCCACGACCTCGAGCCAGAGCGCCGCGCCGCCGTCATCGAGGTGCTCGACAACCAGATGCTGGCCGAGGCCCTCGAGGAGCTGCCAGAGGACGAGCAGGTGGCCCTCATCTCGGACCTCGAGACCTCCCGCGCCGCGGACGTCCTCTCCAAGATGGACCCCGACGACGCCGCCGACCTCGTGCACGAGCTGCCCGCCGACGTCGCCGAGGACCTGCTGCAGCGCATGGAGCCCGAGGAGGCGCGCGACGTCCGGCGGCTCCTGCTCTACGAGGAGTTCACCGCGGGCGGCATGATGACGCCCGAGCCCGTGATCCTGGACACGGACGCTACGGTGGCCCAGGCCCTCGCGAACGTCCGGCGGGAGTCGCTGACGCCCGCGCTGGCATCGATGGTGTTCGTCACGCGCCCGCCGTTGGAGACGCCGTCGGGCCGCTTCGTCGGCGCCGTGCACACGCAGCGCCTGCTGCGGGAGCCTCCGACGACCCTGGTCGCCACCATGCTCGACGAGAACCTCGAGCCGCTCGCCCCGAACGCGCCGCTGACCCAGGTCAGCCGCTTCTTCGCGACCTACAACCTCGTCGTCGCGCCGGTGGTCAACCCCGAGGGGCACCTCGTCGGCGCGGTAACGGTCGACGACGTGCTGGACCACATGCTGCCCGACGACTGGCGCGGCGACCAGATGGACGAGTTCGAGGCCAGCGAGGTGAGCGGTGGCTGAGCGCAATCCCTTGTCGCAGCCCAGCGAGCGGAGCTGGCTGCCGAAGGTCACCGTCGACTCCGAGACGTTCGGGTCGTTCGCGGAGAGCTTCGCGCGGTTCATGGGCACCGCGAAGTTCCTGGTCTACATGACCATCTTCGTCGTGGTCTGGGTCACCCTGAACCTGGTCGGCATCTTCGGTTTCCGCTGGGACGTCTACCCCTTCATTCTGCTGAACCTGTTCTTCTCGACGCAGGCCTCGTACTCCGCGCCGCTGATCCTGCTCGCGCAGAACCGGCAGGAGCTGCGCGACCAGTTGAGCATCGAGGAGGACCGCAGGATCGCCGCCCAGTCGCGCGCCGACATGGACTTCCTCGCCCGCGAGATCGCCGCCATCCGGATGCACCTCGGCGAGCTGGCCACGCGCGACTTCGTGCGCAGCGAGCTCCGCTCGGAGCTGCGCGAGCTCGCCGAGCGCCTCGACGGCGCGGAGGACAGGGCCCGATGAGCCAGCCGCGGGACGTGGCGGAGGTGCCGGGGAGCGCGACGGAGGTCCGCTGGTACGGGGTCGTGCTGCTCGTCGGCCACCTCGCGCTGACCGTGATCGGCGCCGTCTCGCTCTGGCGCATCGCCGGCGGGTGGTGGGTCGGCGCCGCTGCCGCCGCGCTGTTCGTGCTCGGCTACCTCGCCCTCTGGCGCTATCTGCTGGCGCCGGGATCCCGCCAGCGCCTCGCCTACCGCGAGCGCCTCGCCATCGCGCTCGTCACCGGCCCCGCCGTGCTCGTCCTCGGCGGCCTGACCGACCTGTGGCTCCCCGCGCTCGTCGCCATGAGCGTCCTCATCCTCGGCGACGCCCTGAACGAGCGCTCGGCATAGGCAACCCTCAGTGATTTGCGAATCCTCCCGGGGCGCGCGAGTATCGATGGCGTGAGCGAACACCCCCTCCTCCCCCACATCCGCGCGGCCCTTCACGAGGTCGAGGACCCGGAGATCCGGCGTCCCATCACCGACCTCGGCATGGTCGACGACATCCAGGTCACCGACGGCGGCGACGTCGCCGTCCGCGTGCTCCTGACCGTCTCCGGCTGCCCGATGCGCTCGGAGATCACCACCCGCGTCACCACGGCCCTGCGGGCCGTCGAGGGCGTCCGCGAGATCGCCGTCGAGCTCGGCGTGATGAACGACGAGCAGCGCGAGGCCATGCGCACCATGCTCCGCGGCGGCAAGCCCGCGAAGCAGATCCCGTTCGCGCAACCCGGGAACCTGACCAGGGTGATCGCGGTCGCCTCCGGCAAGGGCGGCGTCGGCAAGTCGTCGGTGACCGTGAACTTGGCGCTCGCGCTCGCGAAGCAGGGCCGCACGGTCGGCATCCTCGACGCCGACATCTACGGCCACTCCGTCCCCGACCTCCTCGGCCTCGGCGACGCGCGCCCCACCGTCGTCGACGACATGATCATGCCCGTGCCCGCCGTCGGCGGCCTCAAGGTGATCTCGGTCGGCATGCTGAAGCCCTCGCGCGACCAGGTCGTCGCCTGGCGCGGCCCCATCCTCGACCGCGCCCTGACGCAGCTGCTGACGGACGTCTACTGGGGAGACCTCGACTACCTGCTCCTGGACCTGCCCCCCGGCACCGGCGATGTCGCCATGTCGCTCGGGCAGAAGATCCCCACCTCCGAGGTGCTCGTGGTGACCACGCCGCAGTCGGCGGCGTCCGAGGTCGCGGAGCGCGCCGGCACCATGGCCCACATCATGGAGCAGAAGGTGCTCGGCGTCGTCGAGAACATGAGCTGGCTGGAGACGCGGTGCCCGCACTGCGACCAGCCCCACCGGATCGAGCTGTTCGGCGCCGGCGGCGGCACCCTGGTCGCCGAGGCGCTCACGGACCGGGTCGTCTACGACGTCCCGCTGCTGGCCCAGATCCCGTTCGACGAGGTCCTCCTCGCCGGCGGCGACCGCGGCACCCCGATCGTGGAGACCAACCCGGATCACCCGTCCGCCCAGGCGCTCACCGCCCTGGCCGCCGACATCGCCGAGCGCAAGCGCGGCCTCCTCGGTCAGCGCCTCCCGCTGCACACCTGACTTACGTCGCCTCGGGGTCGAACGGCGTCGGGGGCTCCTCGACGGCCACCGGGGCTTCGGCGACGGCGTCGACCTTCGCGGCCGCCTCGATCTCCTTCGCGCTCGACTTCAGCGTGGTCGCCGTGGCGGCCAGCTCGCGCTTGGTCTCGTCGATCAGCGCCACCTCGTCGCGCAGCTGCTTCGCGATGAACGTCTTCGGGTTGAGGTCCTTCAGCTCCAGGTCGGCGTACTCGGGGCCGAGCTCCGTGCTGATGGTCTGCTTGGCGTTGTTGGCGATGTCGCGCAGGTAGACGAAGATGCGCGCGGCCTTGCGGGAGAACTGTGGAAGCTTCTCCGGGCCGAAGATGACGACGGCCAGCACAATTATGAGGACAAGCTCAACGCCATCGATCCCGAACAACACGACGCCTAGGGTACCCGCACCTCGCGGTGTCGCGGATCAGCCCACCGGGATCAGCCGATTCAGCCCCGCCGAGACGCGCTCGAGGAAGTCCTCCTCGTAGGGCTGCTCGTCCGGGAGCTGGGCCATGATCCGGCTCAGCATCTCCTCGTCGCCGTCCGAGGCGACGAACACGACCGCGTCGCCGCACTGCCACACCGCGACGGTGGGGAGCCCCTCGGTCTCGTCGGTGCGGCCGAGACCGTCCTCCAGCCGTCCCTCGGTCCAGCCGACGACGGCGGTGTGCACGCCGTCGGAGTAGACGAGGTTGAGCGCGCTGATCCCCTCACCGAAGGTCGGCACGTAGTCGACCAGCGGCATCCCCGCGACCTCGTAGGGGCAGCGCGGCAGGCCGAAGCACCAGTCGTCGGTGTCGTCGTCCGCGGCCGTGGCCGCGGGCCTCGACGTCACCAGCTGCGCCGTCGGCTGGGGGGCCGTGCGGGCGGCCAGGTAGTGGTCCCGCGCGGCGCGCACAGGGTCCGCGAGGCGCGGGGGCTCGGGCGCGATCAGCACCGCGATGATGACGACGGCCGCGGCGCTGCCCAGGAGAGCGACGCAGGCCTGCGCCGCCCGCCGGGCCATGAGTCGCCGCGTCGAAGGCAGCTCGCCGGGGCCGCTGCAGAGGTAGAGCGGCTGGTCCGCCTGCTCGCCGGCGATCGACGCCAGGCGCTCGGCCAGGTCGTCGGGTGCGAACGAGGAACGCCAGGCGCTCAACTGGCTGCAGACGGCGGCGAGCGCCGCGACCTCCTCGGCGCATCCGGGACAGCCGTCGACGTGCGCGCGCACGGTCTCGACCCGCTTCGGAGGCAGCGTCCCGTCGACGTAGCCGGAGAGGTCGCCACGATAGCGACCGCAGGGTCGGGCCACCGGCTACACCCCCGCGTACCTGGTCCGGTCGCCGGTGGGGGCGCGGTGGGCGAGGGCCTCCCGCAGCGCGGCGCGGCCGCGCGCGATGCGGCTGCGCACCGTGCCCAGCTTCACGTCGAGCACCGCGGCGATCTCCTCGTAGCTCAGGCCCTCGATGTCGCAGAGCACGACGGCGACGCGCTGCTCGGGGCTGAGCGCCCGGAGCGCCGCGTCGACGTCGGCGTCGAGTTCGCCGTCGAGGTGCAGCTCCTCCGGCCCGCTGGCGGACCCCCAGACGTGGTCGGGGGCGGCGCTGAGCGCGTCCATGCGGATGCGCTGGCGGCGGCGGGCCTGGTCGAGGAAAAGGTTGGTGGTGATGCGATGCAGCCAACCCTCCAGCGTGCCGGGCTGGAAGGTGTTGATCGACTTGAACACGCGGACGAACACGTCCTGCGTCAGATCCTCCGCGTCCGGCCGGTTGCCGGTCAGGCGGTAGGCGAGGCGATACACCTGGGCCGAGTGGTCGCGAACGAGCTCCTGCCACGTGGGCGCGGTCCACGACGGCGTCTCCGCCGCCTGGGCCTTCGCTCCTCGAAACACCGGTCGCTTCTCCATGCTCATCATCATGACAGGGCAACCTGTGTTAACCCTGTGAATCGCCTCTCCAGGGATAACGAACGACGAGCGAGGATTGTTCCGGGGGCCGCCTCGACGCTACGCCGGGAAGCCGAGGGCGTCGAGCAGGTTGGCGTAGCGCTGGCCGACCGCCTCGGGCACCGAACCCATCGGCGCGCGGCACGGGCCGACGTCGAAGCCCCGCAACGCGAGCGTCTCCTTGACCATCATGCAGCCCTGCGTCGCGAACACGCCCTGGAACGCGGGCAACACCTGGCGGTGAGCGCTGATCGCCTCCTCGACGCGGCCGGCGAGGTAGTGGTCGATGATCTCCCGCGCGGCGCGCGCGGTGAAGTGGGTGGAGGTGCCGACGACGCCGACGCCGCCCACCGACAGGAGCGGGAGCAGGAACGCGTCGTCGCCCGCGTAGTACGCGAGGTTGGTGTTCGCCAGGACGGTCGAGCTGCTGACGATGTTTCCCTTCGCGTCCTTGACGGCGCGGATGCGCGGGTGCGCGTCGAGCTCGATCAGGAGGTCCTCGGGGATCGGGATGCCCGCGCGGTGCGGGATGTCGTAGAGCATCACGGGCAGGTCCGTGGCGTCGGCCACCGCGAGGAAGTGGTCCCTCAGCGCGTCGACGGGCGGGCGCGAGTAGTACGGCGTCACGACGAGGAGGCCGTCGACGCCGACGTCGGCCGCCTGCTTCGCCAGCTCGATGGTGTGCTTGGTGGAGAACGTGCCGACGCCCGCGACCACGCTGGCGCGGTCTCCGACGGCGGTGACCACGGCGTCGAGGACGGCGCGCTTCTCCGCGTCCGTGGTGGTCGGCGACTCCCCCGTCGTCCCATTGATGACGAGGCCGTCGTTGCCCAGGTCGTCGACGAGATGCGTCGCCAGCCGCGCCACCTGCGCGTAGTCGGTCTCGGATCCGTCGGGCGTGAACGGCGTCACCATCGCCGTCAAGACTCGGCCGAAGATGGGCGACATGTCGCTGTCTGGAGTCATGTCGGCCATCTTAGGATAAATCGGGTCCTCGCTTGAGTAGTCTGGGCACCGTGAACCATGAGCTCGTTTCCCCCACCGCCGCCAGCTGGTCCTTCGCGGAGGACCACATCGAGCCCTCCCTCGAGGTGGCCGAGGCACGCGACGACGCCACGGTCGCCGGGCTGGCCCCCATCTCCGCCGGGGTGGCCGCCGCGCTGAAGGTGCTGACCCGCGCCGTCGGCGCGAAGGCCGTGGTGGAGGTCGGCACGCTGATGGGCGCCTCCGGCCTCAGCTTCCTCGAGGCGATGGGCGCCGACGGCGTGCTCACGTCGATCGACCCGGAGGCGGACAACCAGCTCCCGGCCCGCGCGCTGTTCCTCAAGGCGGGACACCGGACCGCGCAGTTCCGGCTCATCGCCGGGCCGCCGCTCGAGGTCATGCCGAAGCTCCGCGACGGCGCCTACGACATCGTGTTCGTCAACGGCGACAAGCTCGAGTACGTCGAGTACGTCGCTGGCGCGCTGCGCCTGCTTCGCCACGGCGGCCTGCTGATCGTCAACGACGCGCTCTGGCACAACCTCGTCGCTGACGAGGCGGACGAGGCCGACGAGACGATCATCATCCGCGAGGCCCTCGACGCCGTCACCGCCAGCGAGTCCTACACGCAGGCGCTGCTGCCGGTGGGCAACGGCCTGCTGGTGGCCGTCAAGGACTGAACACAACGGAAAAGGGCCCCGGCGATCGCCGGGGCCCTTTCCTCTGATCAGTCGCGCGGGACCGTGACGTCCTTGCCGACCACGGTGATGCCGTTGTCGGAGACCTCGAACCCGCGGGCGCGGTCGTGCTCGTGGTCGACGCCGATCTGCACGCCGTCGGGGACCACGACCTCCTTGTCGATGATGGCGCGGCGCACGACGGTGTTGCGGCCGAGCTGCACGCCGTCCATGAGCACGGCGTCGGAGACCTGGGCCCACTTGTCCACGCGCACGTTCGGGCTCATCACCGTCCGCTCGACCTCGCCGCCGGAGATGATGCAGCCGGCGTTGACGATCGAGTCCTCGGCGCGGCCGCGGATCACGAACTTCGCGCCGGGCGCCTGCACCTGGTCGGTGAAGATCGGCCACTGCGAGTTGTACAGGTTGAACTCGGGGTCGATGCTGACGAGGTCCATGTGGGCCTCGTGGAACGCGTCGATGGTGCCCACGTCCCGCCAGTAGTTGATGTCCTTCTCGGTGGCGCCGGGGACCTTGTTGTCCTTGAAGTCGTACACCTGGGACTGACCCTGCTCGGTGAACCACGGGATGATGTTGCCGCCCATGTCGTGGCGCGACGACGGGTCCTCGCCGTCGGCGCGGAGCGCCTCCACCAGCTGCTTGGCGTTGAAGATGTAGTTGCCCATGGAGGCGAAGGACTCGTCGGGCGAGTCCGGCAGGGCGGGCGGGTCCGCCGGCTTCTCCAGGAAGCTCTTGATCTTCTTGTCTGCCGCGGCGTCGATGATGCCGAACGCGGACGCCTCGTGCCGCGGCACCCGGATGCCGGCGACGGTGGCCGCGAGCCCCGAGTCGATGTGCGCGTCGAGCATCTGCGAGATGTCCATGCGGTAGATGTTGTCCGCGCCGAACACGACGATGTAGTCGGGCTTCGCGTCGCGGATCAGGTTCAGCGACTGGTAGATCGCGTCCGCGCTGCCCTGGTACCACCGGGGCCCGAGGCGTTGCTGGGCGGGGACCGGGGCGACGTAGTTGCCGAGCATCGTCGAGAACCGCCACGTCTTGGAGATGTGGCGATCCAGCGAGTGCGACTTGTACTGCGTGAGCACGGCGATCTGGCGCAGGTTGGAGTTCGCCAGGTTGCTCAGCACGAAGTCGATCAGCCGATAGGTGCCGCCGAACGGCACCGCGGGCTTTGCCCGGTCAGCGGTCAGCGGCATCAGCCGCTTCCCCTCACCGCCGGCAAGGACGAGGGACAAAATCTCAGGGCGCTTGACCATGCCCAGAACCTATTGCCTTTTCTCGGTGGACACGAGCAAATCCACGAAATCCGTGAGCAAATCGTGACAGCATTCCCCCATGACCATGAAGCTCTCCCTCCTGACCCGCGAATACCCGCCCACCATCTACGGCGGTGCCGGCGTCCACGTCGCGCAGCTGGTGCCCCAGCTGCGCAAGCTCATCGACGTCGAGGTCCACTGCATGGGCGATCCGCGCGACGGCGCGACGGCGCACGCCGAGGTCTACCCGCCCGGCGCCAACGCCGCGCTGCGTGTGCTGGGCGCCGACCTCAGCATGGCCGCGTCGATCGGCTCGGACGTCGACATCATCCATTCGCATACCTGGTACGCGAACATGGGCGGGCACCTCGGCGCGCTGATGCTGGACGTCCCGCACGTGGTGACCTCGCACTCGCTCGAGCCGCACCGCCCCTGGAAGGCTGAGCAGCTTGGCGGCGGCTACCGCGTGTCGTCCTGGGCGGAGAAGACGGCCTACGAGGCCGCCGACGCCGTCATCTCCGTCAGCGCGGGCATGCGCCGCGACGTGCTGGACAGCTACCCCGCGCTGGACCCGGAAAAGGTGCACGTCGTCAAGAACGGCATCGACACAGACGAGTTCCGCCCCGACTACGGCACGGACATCGCGGAGTCGCTCGGCATGGAGATCGGACGCCCGTCGGTGGTGTTCGTCGGCCGCATCACGCGCCAGAAGGGCCTCGTCCACCTGGTGCGCGCGGCGAAGCAGTTCGACCCCGACACGCAGTTGGTGCTGCTGGCCGGCGCCCCGGACACCCCCGAGATCGCCGCCGAGTTCGAGGTCGCGTTCGCGGACCTGGAGGCGCAGCGCACCGCCCCCGTGATCTGGGTTCCCGAGATGCTGCCCCGCGCCTCCGTGCGCCAGGTGCTCACGCAGGCGACGGTGTTCGCCTGCCCGTCGGTGTACGAGCCGCTGGGCATCGTCAACCTCGAGGCGATGGCCTGCGAGACCCCTGTCGTGGCGAGCGCCGTCGGAGGCATCCCGGAGGTCGTCGTCGACGGCGAGACCGGCCTGCTGGTCGACTACGACCCGGCCCGGGCCGGCGACGCCGAGTTCGTCGCCTCCTTCGAGTCGGACTTCGCGGAGAAGGTCAACCGGCTGACGCGCGACCAGCAGCAGGCCTCCGACATGGGCCTGGCCGGACGCCGGCGTTGCATCGACGAGTTCTCGTGGGCCAAGATCGCGGCCGAGACCGTCGCCGTCTACGAGGCGGCCATCGGCTCCCGCGGCTGACACGCGGAGACGCGAAGAGGGCCGCTCCTGCGCGGGGCGGCCCTCTTCGTGCGTCCGGCGTCGGTTAGCCGACGACCTCCTTGAGCGCGTTCAGCAGATCGGTGGCCTCGACGGCGTTCATCTCGACGACAAGCCTGCCGCCGCCGTCGACCGGGACGCGCATCACGATGCCGCGCCCCTCCTTCGTGACCTCCATCGGCCCGTCACCCGTGCGAGGCTTCATCGCTGCCATCTGCCACCCTCATTCCTGATTTCGCGTGCTGCGGTTGCGCACCATTATGGCTTACGACGCCAAACTCCCGCTCCTCCTGGCCGGAATCCCCCAGGTCGGGGACGGGAAGCGGGCGGTCGAGGAGGGCGTCGACCACCTGCATGTCGTAGCCGCCGCGCACCACCGGAAACAGCGTCTGGGCCGCGGGCGCGGCCGTCCCCACCGCGAGGGCGGCGAGGTATTCGTCGACCTGGGCCCGCGCGTACCCCGTCGACGCCACCGGCAGCCGGGCATCCTTGAGGAACTCCTCCGTGACGGGTCCGTCGGGCACGATGCCGCGGGCCCGGTCGATCACGCCGTGCGGCGCCATCTCGCCGAAGTGCCCGAGCCCCGCGTAGGCGGCGCAGGCCAGCACGACGAGCCCGACCGCGACGACGGCGATCCACATGCTCAGACCGTCCCGAACTGCCCCGGGGCGCCCATGGCGGCGACCGCCTCGTCGATGTCGTCGGTGATCGTGAGCAGGTCGAGGTCGCCGAGCGCGATATAGCCGCCCTCCGCCATCGTGTGGCGCACCCAGTCCACCAGCGGGCTCCAGTAGTCGCGGCCGAAGAGGACAACGGGGAAGTGCGTGACCTTGCCCGTCTGGATCAGCGTGAGCGCCTCGAAGAGCTCGTCGAGGGTGCCGAACCCGCCGGGCATGGTGATGAAGCCCTGGCTGTACTTGATGAACATCATCTTGCGGGCGAAGAAGTAGCGGAAGTTCACGCCGAGCGTGATGTACTCGTTCATCCCCTGCTCGTGGGGCAGCTCGATGCCGAGCCCGACGGACGTGCCGTCGGCGGCGTGCGCGCCCCGGTTGCCTGCCTCCATGATGCCCGGACCGCCGCCGGTGATGACGGCGAAGCCGCGGTCGACGAGGCGTCGGCCGATCTCCTCGGCGGCGACGTACATCGGGTGGTCAGGCTTGGTGCGCGCGGATCCGAAGATCGACACCGCCGGCGACAGATCGCTCAGCGCGTCGAAGCCCTCGACGAACTCGGACTGGATCCGCAGCACCCGCCACGGGTCGCGGTGCGCCCAGTCGGCGCTGTTGCGCTCCTCGAGGAGCGCCTGGTCCGCCAGCGGCTTCTCCTCCTGCTCCCGGCCACGGTAGAGGACGGCACCCTGTCGACGCTTCGGCTCAGTCATGCACCTATCTTTACCTACGCCGCTCAAGCCGCCGAGCGAACGGAGACGAACGGCGTGTCGCCGAGGGGTGACGGATCGGCAATCACACCGAAACGCGGGCGAAACAGAGGCGGGTTATCGTCGTCGAACGGCACGCACATCTCGGAGGCGACATGGCCATCTCTCCCTTCTCCGTCGTCGCGTCTCACGTATGGATCGGCGGCACGTTCAGACCCGCGCGGGTCGGCGTCCGCGACGGCGTGATCGACGAGGTGGTGCCGCTCGCCAGCCGCTACCTCCCCGTCGGCCCGCCCGGCGACGTCGGCGGCGAGGTATACCGCCTGCCCGAGGACACCATCCTCCTCCCAGGGCTCGTCGATCCCCACGTCCGCGTCAGCGAGCCCGGGCACGCGGAGGGCGAGGGTTTCCGCTCCGCGACGCTCGCCGCCGCGGCAGGAGGCATCACGACCCTCCTCGACATGACCCCAGGCCCCGTCGCTCCTGCCACCTCGGAGGAGGCGCTGCGGATCACGCGGAAGGCCGCGGGGCGCAACGCCTTCGTGGACGTCGGCTTCTGGGGCGGCGCCGTGGCGGGCAACCTCGGCTCGCTCGCCGCGCTGCACCGGGCGGGCGTCTTCGGATTCGCCTGCTTCTTCTCCCCCTCCGGCGTCGACGAGTCCCTGGATGCGGGGCAGTTGCGGCGCGCGATGGAGGAGGTTGCGGCGCTCGGCTCACGAATGGCCGTGCACGCGGGCCTCTCGGACATCGAGACGGTGATCGAGGCCATCGCCAAGGACCGCGGGCTCGACCCGCTGGA
>DAONOU010000064.1:0-11288 GCA_035409265.1 Arachnia sp.
GCGATATCCCGTGCGCCACGTACAAGACGATGAACATGATCACCGTCGACCCCGCCAGCGCGACGGGCATGCCGGGCTTGCCGACGATGATCGCCGGCAACATGAA
This sequence comes from Arachnia sp., assembly GCA_035409265.1. Lineage (GTDB taxonomy): Bacteria > Actinomycetota > Actinomycetes > Propionibacteriales > Propionibacteriaceae > Arachnia. The sequence continues at coordinate 107 of DAONOU010000064.1, forward strand.
GCTCATCAGGACCCAGGCCGCGATGACGAGCCCGACGAGCGCGAACAGGCCCTTCCAGCGCGCGACGGCGATCACCGCGGCCACGAAGAACACGGTCAGCACCGCGATCACGGGGAGCCGGTTCACGCCGCTGAACGAGTAGAACGGGTCGCCGTTCCCGTCGAGGCGGATCACCTCGATGGAGTCGCCCGCGCGCAGTCCGCTGTGCACCGTGCCGCCGTCCAGCAGCACGTCCTGCGGCTGTCCGGCCTCGGGGCCGTCGTCGGGGATGACCGTCACTGTCTTGCACGCCCCGCCGGAGAGCCCGTCGCAGCCGTCCTGCACCGACTCGATGGTCGCGGTGAGGTAGCTGCCGCCCTCGACGGCCGGGATCTTGTGGATCGCGGACTCGACCTCCGCGGCCGACGGCCACAACCAGATCAGCCCGGCGACGGCGAGCACGCCGACCACCGCGAGAAACCCGATGAGGATGGTGCGGGCGCGCTGGCCCACCTCCACGACGGCGTGGTCGCCCGTGTGCGAGTGTCCGTGGCCCATGCGCCCAACCTACCGTCGGATATCCTCGCGGGCATGGACGACGCCGCGCCCGCCTGTTACCGCCACCCCGACCGCCCGACGCGGATCGCGTGTCAGCGGTGCGACCGGCCCATCTGCCCCGACTGCATGGTGCCCGGCTCCGTCGGGTTCCAGTGCCCGGCGTGCGTCACGCAGGGGTTCAAGGAGACGCGGCAGCTCGAGCTGCCCTACGGCGGCACGCGCTCGGCGGACCCGCGGCTGACGTCGTTCGTGCTGATCGGCATCAACGCCGCCGTGTGGGTGATCCTGCAGATCGCGGGCATGAGCGACCGGATCGTCGACAGGCTCGCGCTGTCGCCGGCGAACCGCTGCGAGGTGGTGAATGGACGGTTCTGGCCGGACAAGGGCATGTGTGCGCAGGACGGCTTGCAGTGGGGGTTCGGCCTCGCCAGCGACCCGTGGCAGATCCTGACCAACGGTTTCACCCACCTCGCGCCGATGCACCTGCTGTTCAACATGCTCGTGCTGTACATGCTGGGGCCGAACCTCGAGGCCATCTTCGGCCGGGCGCGCTTCCTTGCCACCTACTTCGTGGCGCTGCTCGGAGGCTCCGCCGCCGTGATGCTGTTCAGCGACCCCTTCACCCAGACGCTCGGCGCATCGGGGGCCATCTACGGGATGATCGGCGCCATCCTTCTGGTCGCGCTGAAGCACAAGGGCAACGTGCGCAGCATCCTGATCTGGCTGGGCCTGAACATCGCGCTGACGTTCTTCTGGCCAAACGTCAGCTGGCAGGGCCACCTCGGCGGGTTCGTCGGCGGCCTCGCCGTCGCGGCCGTCCTGATGTACGCGCCCAAGGGCAACCGCGCGGCGCAGTGGGGCCTGGTCGCCGCGCTGGCGGTGGCCTTCGTCGCCGTCGCGTTTGTGCGCGCTTTCCAGCTGGCGTGATCTCCTACGCTCGTTGAGCCGATCCCCAGGCGCGAAGCGCCCGGATCGTCTCGAAGCGTCTCGCGGTCGGCTCGAGGAGCGCGGCATACGATGGCTCCATGAGCATCGAGAGCCTGGTTCTGGTAGCCAACGACAAGGGCGGAACCATCTCCACCCTCCGCGTGGAGGGGAAACGGTTCGCGCGCGTCGCCGTGTCCGAGGTGGGGGCGGGCTGCGGGACGTTCGCCGTCGACCGCGCGAACGACCTGGTCTACGCCGCGACGCGCACTCCTCACCCCGCCATCTTGACGCTGCGCCTCGACCGTGAGACCGGTGCGCTGACGGAGGTGGCGCGCCGCGAGGTCTCCGACCCCGTCGCTTACCTGACCCTCGTCCACGACACGCTGCTCGCGGCGTCGTACCACGGCGATTGGGGCGCCTCCTACCCGGTGGCCGACGGCGTCGTCGGCGATCCGGCGACCACCCTGCACGCGCGCCGCATGCACGCGGCCGTCGTCGACCCGCGCGGCGAGAACGCCTACTTCGTGTCGCTCGGCGACGACCTCATCGCGCAGCGCGCCGTCGCCGTCGATTCCGAGCTTGTCGAGCTGTCCGAGCCGGCGGTGCATTGCACGCCGGCCTCGGGTCCGCGCCACCTGGTGATCTCGGGTGACGGCCGTAACGCCTACCTGCTCACGGAGTTCACCGCCGAGGCCACGCGCTTCGAGCGCCTCGAGGGCGGCAGGCTGGAGCGCCGCGAGACCGCCTGGGCGTTCGACCGCGACAGCGGCCTCCACCAGAGCGCCTATGGCGCGGACCCGCTCGCCGGCCACCTGATCTGGGGTGCCGACCTCGCCCTGGCCGACGGCGAACGCTGGCTGCTGTGCACCGAGCGCACCGAGTCGACGGTGGTCGCCATCGAACTCGACGAGCAGGGACACTTCACCGGCAGGACCGTGCTGTCGCGCACGGAGCAGCAGCCGCGCGGCCTGACCGTGTCGCCCGACGGCGGCCTCGTCGTCGTGGTGGGGGAGCGGTCCGACCGCGCGTCGCTGTACCGGATCGTCGACGGGGCCCTCGCGCCGCTCGACCGGATCGAGGTCGGCCGGGGCCCGAACTGGGTGCGCTTCGTCTGAGCGATTTCCCCCCAACGGCTATGGCCCGGAGCTGACACAGCTCCGGGCCAGCGAGGCCACCTCCCCCCACAGAGGCGAGCCGCCGAGCACAGCCCCCCGGTGCGCTGAGCAGGGACCGCCGAAGTAGGCGTCCCCAAAGAGTTCGCATCCGCCCCCGACTGCGTCCTCTGAGACCGCGCCTCGCAATGCGGCCTCGTAAAGAGAGACACGGTCCGCCGGGGGATATGACGCGGCCGGCGTCACTTTTTTCACGGGCCTGCCGGCGGAGCGTCAGCCGGGCGTCTCCGTCGCCTCGTCCGACGGCTGGGGGGAGACCCCTTCCGACGATGGTTCAGGCGATGCCTCTTCTGACGGCCCGGAAGCCGGCTCGGGCGATTCGTCGTCGCGAGGTTCGGGCTCCATGGCCGGTGTCGGCGGACCCAGCCACGGCGGCGGCTTGATGGTGACCATTCCCGGCGGAACCGACGACGTCGGGTAGGCGGGCTCCGGATCGACGGGCAGGGTCGGCAGGGTTGGCGTGGGCTCGGTGGTGTCGTGCGCCTGGGAGGGCCGCGGCGTCGGGCTGGGCGTCTCCTCCGGGAACGACGGAAGCACGCGCGGGCCTGGGACGATGGTCTGCGTCGGCTGTGTCGGCTGCGGCGCCGGGGAGGCGCCGTCGGGCGTCGCCGGCGCCGTCGAGGACGGAGCGGGGACGGTGTGCGGCGACGTCGGGGCTGCCGTCGGCCCGGTTCCCGGAAGGGTCGGGGTCCCTGTGGGCGCGGCGCCGGGCCTGGTGCCGGTGGGGGCCGAACTCGGGAGACCAGCGCCTCCGGGGGCCTGGGTCGGCTGCGTGCCCGTCGCGGCCCCAGGCGAGGTGCGTGCCGCGGCCGGAGCGGCGGGCTGTCCCGGGGTGGACGTCGAGGGAGCGGACCCGACGGGTGCGGGTCCTCCTTGCGGGCCGACCGTCGGCGCAGCGGGGGTCCTCGACGGCGCGGGCAGCGTGGGCGGGGCCTGTCCCACGGCGACGGGCGTTCCCACGACATCGGCCCCGGCCACGAAGGCGACCACAGCGATGACAGCGGCGGCCGCGGCCAATCCGGCGATTCGGGAGGGACGACGCGCGGCGACCAGCCCGACGAGCGATCCGCCGGCGATGATCGCCACGATGCGCAGCGAGGTCGCGAGGTGACCGACTCTGTGGGCCGCGCGGTTGCAGGAGTCGCACTCGTCGAGGTGGCGCCGGACCCGCTCGTGCTGGGTGGTGCTGAGCGTTCCGCGGGCGTAGCCGCTGACGTGGTCGAGGACCCACGCGCACTCCGGGTGGGTGCCGCGGGCGTCGAGATGAGCGGTGAGCCACGCCTGGCCGAGCGCGGCGCGGGCGCGTTTCGTGAGCGCGGCCGTGCCGTTGGGCGAGAGCCCGAGCCGGTGCGCGACGTCGGACGTGCGGCGCCCCTCGACGTCGATCATCCACAGCACGGAGCGCCACCGCTGAGGGAGCGTCTCGAAGGCCTCCGCGACAACCTCGTGCTCGGCCATCATCGCGCTGAAGCCGTCGCCGGCGACCTGCGCCTCCCGCCTCAGCCAGTAGTCGAGGTGGTCGTCGTCGGAGGGTTCCTCGTGGCTGCGCGTGGCGGTGTTGACCGCGAGATTCTTGATGGTGGTGCGCAGGTACTGTCCGAAGGCGTGCTCGGGCCCGCCGCCGCCGCGGATCGTCGCCCAGATCCGGGCGAAGGCCTCGGCGGTCAGGTCCTCCGGGTCGAGGGAGGGGCTGACCCGCGCGGCATAGCGGACCGCCGGAGCGTAGTGATGGCGAAAGAGGTCGTCGAACGCGCGCTCGTCCCCCTCGCGGCAGCGCCGCAGGAGGTCGGGCTCGTTCGCCTGGTCCATGTCGGTTCCTCGTTCGCGCGTTCCTGTCCGAGCTCCGGCGTCACCGTCGGACTCGTCCACCGACTCCCGGGCGCGCCCGGGAGTCGGGCAGTCAGTTGCCCTGCGTTGGTGTCGTCCTGACATCGTATGCCGCCAACAGAAGATATGGCGAGAGCGGGTCATCGCCAGTTCGCGTGCTCCGGCTGCGGTGCGGGATCGGCCCCGCTCGACCGGGTGCGCTCCTCTATGCGCGCGCGGGGATGGGTTGAACGACCCATGGGCGCGGCGCGCCGGCGCGCCGCGAGCTTGTTAGCATGTCCAAGTTCTGTCCGCGGGACGCCCGCGGCTGAGAGGAGAACGATGCAGAGCAATCCCACACGACCATCCGCGCTGCGGCGCATCATCATGACGGTCCTCGCCCTTTCGCTCGTCCTGACCGGCTTCGCCGGGACTCCGGCCGAGGCCGCGACGAAGGCGACCTTCAGCGGCAAGGGCCTCGCCAAGTCGAAGACCACGAGCATCAGCAAGGGCATCTACCAGATCGACACCGAGTACTCGAAGAACTCGGTGGACGGCCGTCCGCAACTGCTCCTCGTGTACCTGAGGAGCAAGTCGGGCACGATCAGCAAGACGCTCGTCAACACGCTGGACTCCAGCGCAAGCGGCTCGACCCGCCACATCGTCACGCTGACGGACACCGAGAAGCTCTACGCGGAGACCACCTTCGGCGCGCCCGGCGTCAAGTGGAAGGTCAAGCTGAAGAAGCTCTCGCCGCCGAAGAGCGGGAAGACCTCGCTCACCATCAAGGGCAAGGGCCCGAACGCGTCGAAGCTGTTCTATCTGCCGAAGGGCAAGTACACCTTGACCGTCTCCTACTCGGGTAACACGTCCGGCAGCGGCAGGGGAACCAACTTCGCGATGCAGCTCGGACAGGAGTACCCGCGGCTGGTGATCAACGACATCGGCGCGAAGGGCAGCGCCGTCGCGACGGGCGAGGTCTACAGCGGTGGCGCGTTCTGGTTCGATCCCACGCTGTCCATGCCGGGTACGAAGTGGTCGGTCAAGATCGCCAAGACGCTGGAGAAGTCGCCGAAGCCGACGATCTCCGGCACCGCGAAGGTCGGCAAGAAGCTGACGGCGAAGGCCGGCACCTGGAAGCCGTCCGGCGTGAAGCTGAAGTACCAGTGGTACCGCGGCTCGAAGAAGATCAGCGGCGCGACGAAGAAGACCTACACGCTGACCTCGGCCGACAAGGGCAAGAAGATCAAGGTCAAGGTGACGGGCTCGAAGAAGGGCTACGCGTCGAAGACGAAGTCCTCGAAGGTGACGTCCAAGGTCAAGTGACCTGACGGTCTGGATGCGGCCGGCCGCTCACCTCGGTGAGTGGCCGGCCGTTCTCGTCGCCTGTGGCGTCCACACCCCGCGCGGACTTATCCACAGACATGTCCACACTGGGGATAATTACATGGGTGTTGTTCGCCGCGGGGATCGAAGGATAGGCCCTCTCAGCCGAGGCCCCGCGAGAGCTCCGCGAGCTTTGCGACGGTGTTCATGTTGCGAGCGGTGCCCGTGGCCCCCGCGGGGATCGCGAGTTTGGAGGTGCCCATCCCGGAGCCGTAGGCGACGTAGATCTCGCGCGTCCCGAGACGCACCTCCTCGTCCTTCCTGTTCCTTATGGACTCGAGTGCGTCCGCGGGAGGCGTGGCGTCCAGGAAGATCGCGACGGTCCGGTTGCCGGGCTCGTCCGGGAACGGGTTGGCGCCCAGGACGTCGGCCATCTCCTGCGCCGTGCGCACCATCACGCCGACGGGTTTTCCCGCGTAGGCGCGCAGGCGCTCCTCCAACGCGGCCTTGACCTCCACCTCCGAGAGATCCGTTGAGAAGACGACGTTCCCGCTCGCGATGTACGTGCGCACGCCGTCGAATCCCAGGGAGCCGCACATCTCCCTCAACTCAGCCATCGGCAGCTTTCCCGTGCCGCCGACGTTCACGGCCCGCAACAACGCGACGTATCCGGTCATGGGCCCACGCTACGCCGCGCGCATCGTTGCCGCTGCCGTGCACAGATCTCCGTATACGCGAGACAGGCCCATATAGGACCTTGCCTCGCGCATAGAGAGATCTATACACGGGGTTGGCGGACTGTAGGGTCGGACCGGTGACGAGCATGGGCGGGATACTCAGGCAGTACGGGCCGATGGTGTACCTGCCGTCGTTGGTGTTCTCGCTCGGCGAGGGCGCCATGGTCCCCCTCATCCCCGTCATCGCGACCCAGCGCGGGGCCGACATCCCGACGGCGGCGCTGGTGGCGTCGGCGATCGTCGTCGGCACGCTGTTCGGGAATCTTCCCGCGGGGTGGTTGGTCGGCAGGATCGGCGAGCGGCTCACCATGGCGATCGCCGGCGCGGTCGCGCTGCTCGGCGCCGTGGGCTGCGCCGTCCTTCCCGGGCTCGTCTGGTTCGCGGCCGCGGTCTTCGTGATCGGCATGGCGGCCGCGGCGTTCGCCCTTGCCAGGCACGCGTTCATGGCGACGAGGGTCCCGCTCGCGTTTCGCGCCCGGGCGCTCTCGCTGCTCGGGGGATCGACCAGGTTCGGGCTGTTCATCGGGCCCTTCCTCGCCGCGGCGCTGCTCGCGCTGTTCGGCGCGGCCGGCTCGGCGCTGTGGTTCTTCGCGGCATTGATGGTGGCGTTGATCGTGCTCGTCCTCGTCGGCCCCGACCCGGAGGAGCAGTTCCAGGTCGAGTCGCCGGCGGCAGGTACGGCCGGTCGGCGCCCGCCCGGGGGCGACGGCGTGCTGACCGCCCTGTGGCGGGCCAGGGCGGTCCTCGCGCGGGTAGGCGTCGCGTGCATGCTCCTGGCCGCGGTGCGCGCGGCGCGGCAGGTCGTCCTGCCGCTGTGGGGCGTCTCGATCGGCATGGACGCGTCCGCGATTGCCCTGGTCGTCGGTGTCTCCGGCGCGCTCGACTTCGCCCTCTTCTACGCCAGCGGCCAGGTGATGGACCGCTACGGCCGGCTGTGGGCGGCGCTGCCGTCGATGCTCCTGATGAGCGCGGGGTTCGTCGCCCTCGCCTTCACGCGCGATGCTTCCCACGCCAGCGCCTGGTTTGCGGCGCTGGCCGGCCTCCTCGGGCTCGCCAACGGGCTGTCGAGCGGCATCCTCATGACGGTGGGCGCCGACCTCGCGCCCGCGGGATCGACGGCGTCGTTCCTGGGCGCTTGGCGGCTCCTCACCGACTCCGGTGGCGCGCTCGCCCCGGTCATGGTCGCCGTCGTGGCGGCGGCCGCGTCGCTGCCGCTGGCGACGGCCCTCGTCGGCGCGCTCGGCCTCGCGGGCGCCGCAGGCCTCCTCCGCTGGGGCCCCCGTTACCTTCCGCATGGGCGGCCCCGCTGACGTTCCGTGAGGTCAGCAACGTCGAGCGGCTATCTCGGCTGCCAACGTCAGCATGCCGACGGAAACTGCCGAGATACCTCGGCGCTCGTGACAGGATTGGCCAAAGACGGCGATGGCGAGAAACTGAGGTGACCCCGATGATGCAGTCCCGACGACTCAAGGTTGGCCTCGCGGCGCTCATCTCGGCGGGGCTGGTCCTCGGCGCGATCCCGTCGCGCACGCCGACGAGTGGACGCCCGCGCGGACGGTAGCGGTCAACTACCGGCAGGTGCAGGAGAAGGTCCGCGCGGAGGTGCTCTCCGAGCTCAACCGGATGAGGAGCGAGCCTCGGTCGTGCGGCGATCGGGACTTCCCCGCTGCCCCTCCGCTCACGCTGGACAGCGCGCTGAACAACGCCGCGTACCTGCACTCCCAGGACATGGCGATCAACGGCTACTTCGCGCACGTCTCGCTGGACGGGCGAACTCCCGCCGAGCGCGTCACCGCCGCGGGCTACGAGTGGTGGACCACGGGTGAGAACATCGCGGCCGGCTACTCGGATGCTGGGCACGTGGTTGCCGGCTGGATGGAAAGCCCTGGCCATTGCGGCAACATCATGAACCCGAACTTCGAGGACCTCGGCGTCGGGATCTACTACTCCTCCTATCGGGTTCACTGGACCAACAACTTCGGCTCTGGCACGTCGTCGGCCGTCGACGACGTCGTCCCGTTGGCGGTGACCACCGCGGTGCCGCGGATCGAGGGACCGGCGAAGTTCGGCACGACGCTGACGGCCAAGCCCGGCGCCTGGGGCCCGGAGGGCGTGGAGCTCGCCTACCAGTGGTGGCGCTACGACGAACCGATCCCCGGCGCGACCGCCAGCACCTACACCCCGGGGTTCGTCGACCTCGGAGCACGCATTACCGTCACGGTGACCGGCTCCCAGACCGGTTACGGCACGCTGAGCGAGACGTCGGCTCCGACCGCTGAGGTCGGCTACGGCACGCTGAAGACGGCGAAGCCGACGATCAGCGGCGCGACGAAGGTCGGGAAGAAGCTGACCGCGAAGGCTGGATCGTGGGGGCCGAAGGGCGTGAAGCTGACCTACCAGTGGTACCGCGCCGGGAAGACCATCAAGAAGGCGACGAAGTCGACCTACACGCTGGTCAAGGCCGACAAGGGCAAGAAGATCACCGTCAAGGTCACGGGCAAAAAGTCGGGATACACGACCGCGGCCAAGGCCTCGAAGGCGACCCCGAAGATCACGTAACGACGACCGTTCTCGCCGGGCAGAGCGTAACGGCGGGGTCCGACAAGAAACCTCAGGTCACGACCGCCGAGTAGTGGGAGGCGACCTCGTCGACCGCGTCCAGGAACTCGTACAGGTCGCTGCCCCACCACAGGGTGTCGGCGTGGAGCGGAGCAGGTCGACGATCTCCGCCGACCGTCGCTCGAAGGCGTCGACTCTACTTTCAGGCCCGGGCCCCGAGGAGGAGTCCGGGGAGGTCCGCCATGGTGCGGAACACGTGCGCGACGCCGAGCTCCTCCAGCTGCTCGGGTGTCTGATAGGTGGGGCCGTCGGCGGCGAAGCCAAACACCGTCGCGCCCGCGGCGAGGCCCGCGCGAACGCCCGCGGACGAGTCCTCGATGACGGCGGCGGCGGTGGGGTCGATGCCGAGCGCCGCGGCGGCTGCCAGGTAGACGTCGGGCGCGGGCTTGCTGCGCGGGACCTCCATGCCGCTGAAGACCCGGTCGCCGAACAGGTCGTCGAGGCCGATCATGGAGAGCTGCATCGAGATCTTGCGGCGGTCAGCCCCGGATACGCAGGCGACGGGGACGTCGACCGCGGCCGCGATCGCGCGGACCGCGTCGACGGCGCCCGGGACCGCGTGGAGCCTCGCGCGCAGCGCGTCGTCGCGGCGGTCGCGGAACCCGGCGATCCACTCGTCGTCGATCAGGTACCCGGTGTGCTCGTGGATCACGTGCGCCTCGTCCTTGAAGGCCTTCCCGACGAAACGTCGGATGCACTCCTCGAGCGGCAGGTCCCAGCCCATCTCGCCCAGCATGGCGTGCAGCACGCCGACGGTGATGGGCTCCGAGTCGACGAGCACCCCGTCGCAGTCGAAGAGGATGGCGGAGAAGCGGCGATCGGTCACGGTCAGCCACCCTATCCCGCCCCGTCCGAGACCCGTCCTCGCCCTGCGCCCGTCGAGCGGAACGAGGAGCTACCTCGAGCCCGCGCCGGCGCTCGAGAGCCCGTCCTCGCCGGGCTGCGCGGAGTGGAGCGCGATGTGCACCCGCCGCGCGAGGTCGGGTGGGAGGTCGCGGCCGGCGGCCCGCAACTCGCGGTTGAGCGTGACGACCAGCTGGCGCGCCTCGTCCCTTCTTCCCGCCACCATGAGGGCGTCGACCCGGCGCACGGTGAGGTGGTCGTCGCTGGGGGCGGCGACGAGTCCGCGCCCCGCGGCCCAGAGCGCGACGGTGTGATCGCCCCGGGCGATGGCCCGGTCGGCCAGGGCACAGGCCGCGTCGACGACGGTGCCCACCATGTCGACTCGGAGCTGCTCGGCCCAGTGCCACTGGAACGCGACGTCGCCCAGGGGCTCGCCGCGCACGAGGGCGAGCGCCTGCCGCAGCGCGGCATCGGGGGCCAGGTTGACCCCGCCGTTCACCAGGAGCTGCAGGTCCTCCCAGTCCGACGTGACGCGCGGATCTAGCGCGATGCGGCCGTTGTAGGCGTCGGGCAGGTAGGGGAGTCCGTCTCCATCCGCCCCGAGCCAGGCGCGGAGCCTGCTCATGTTGGAGCGCCGGGTTCCCTCGGCGACGAGCAGCTCCCGGACCATCGTCGTCGAGGTCGCGCCCGGGTGCGCGAGGAGCCAGGCGCAGTACTCAAGGCACTGCCCGGCGGCGCGGCTCGGTGGTGCGCCACCGGCGAGCAGCTCCACCGGCCCCAGCAGAAGGACCCGCGGGTGCCCGAGCGCGCCCGGCCGCGCCGGCGTCGGGGACTCCTCGTGGTGCCGGGCCTCGGCGGGAGGCAGGTGAAGGACGTTGGGAGGGAGGTCGGCGCCCTGGCGCCACCAGGGCGCGGGCTCGGTGTCGGTGCGCCCGGTCGTGGTGAGCAGAGCGAGGAGCGCGTGCGTCGCTGGGGCGCTCAGCAGCTGCGGGGCGAACTCCGTCTCCTCCAGGAAGGCGGTGTCCTCCTCGACCCGCACCCGGCGAGCCTCGATGTGCGCGTCGGCCCTCGCGAGAGCGAGGACGCTCACGCCGGTCTCGCCGAGCGCGAGGGCGTCGGCCACCGCGTCGAGCTGCACGGGCGTCAGGGGGTGGGCGAAGACGAAGACGGCGGGGCGCCACGAGCCCGCGGCATCGCGGTCCGCGCGGGCGGCGG
>DAONOU010000065.1:0-5286 GCA_035409265.1 Arachnia sp.
ACTTGATGGTGGCGTCGACCGCGGCCAGGAAGGCCTCGGGAGTGCCAATGTCGTCGACTGCGACAGTCGAGGCCTCAGGAGAGGAGGTCATGTAGTAGGGCTCCGATGGATTACTGTTGTCGCACCTGGCCCAATTGAGCGCACTCCCTGCTCCGTCTGAGGGAATACAGGCCATAGTGCCTGGCCAGCGTACCCGCGCCGACCGATGGGGGTCAAACGGGGCCGAGGGTTGCGACTGCCGCGGGGCGCCCGCCTAAGCTTGCCCCCGTGAGCCACGCCGCCGCACCGCGCAAGAACCCGTACGTCCGCCCCGTCCTCCTGACGCTGGTGGCGCTGCTCGCCGTCGCGCTGATCGGGGTCGGCGGCTGGATGCTTTTCCTCCAGGGCGCCCCCTTGCCCATCCCGCTGGGGTCGCCGTCCGCGACGCCGTCCCCGCAACTCACCCGCAGCCCCGATCCCCTCCCGTCGGCCGGCGAGTGCACAACCGCGAAGAAGGGCTTCGCGCCGACGTCGTTCACGATGGAGGGCTTCGACGTCGAGTACCCGATCATGTCGCTGAACGTCGACGAGAACGGCAACATCGCCGCCCCGCCGAAGAACCTCTCGCACACCGCCTCCTGGTGGAACGCGGGCCCGAAGCCCGGAAGCGACGCGGGCAAGGCCGTGATCAGCGTTCACACCTACCGCAACGGCGGCGCGCTGGGCAACGAGATGTACTCCGACGAGGACGGCCCCGCGCTCCAGCCCGGCGACATCATCCGGCTGACGAGCGAGAAGGGCAAGGTCCAGTGCTACGAGTTCACCGGCGCCACGAAGGTCTGGGTGAAGGACTACGACCCTGACTCCGACGACATGGTCGACTTCCACGGCGACCCGCAACTCCTGATCATCATCTGCTGGGACTTCAACAAGGAGACCGAGGACTGGGACTCGCGGATCTTCTTCCACGCCACCCCGGTGGAGTAGTCCACGCTCCCGGAGCCGCGCCCCAAGGGGCGAAGCGACGCAGGTGCGTGTCTGCGCGACGCCTCGGATTACCTTGGCGCCTAACGTCAGCATGCTGACGGAAACCGCCAAGATCCCGCCTCGGGCCGAACAGATCGAACGTATGCAGCCACGACGACTCCGCGAGCGCCGCAGCTTCCTGGACCACGGTTGCCACGCCGAGCGCGAGCCCACGCCAGGCAGTCCTGAGAGAGTTGCCGGGCGGCGCTTCGAAAAAAGCCCACACCGCACACGGCGGCGACACGAACACCGCCCCGGCACCGCACGCGCCGCCCGGCAACTCTCTCAGGACTGCCCACACAGACTCGACCCAAGTCCACGAACCAGGTGCCAGCTTGTTGGTTTCGACACGGGCGCGCGCTTCGCTTGCGGCCCGGCTCAACCAGCGGTGGGCGGCTCAACGAGCGGTGGCGGCTCGACGAGCGTCAGTGGGCGGCGGACTGCCACGTGGCGCCGACGCCGACGGAGACGTCGAGCGGGACCGCGAGGTCGAAGGCACCCGCCATGTGGCGCGTGACCAGCTCGGTGACCACCTCCCGCTCGCCGGGGGCCAGCTCGAGGACGAGCTCGTCGTGCACCTGGAGCAGGATCCGGCTCTTGACGCCCGCCTCCGCGAGCGCGTCGGCGAGCCGGACCATGGCGACCTTGATGACGTCGGCCGCGGAGCCCTGGATGGGGGAGTTCAGCGCGGCGCGTTCGGCCATCTCGCGGCGCTGGCGGTTCGTCGTCGTCAGGTCCGGCAGGTAGCGGCGACGGCCGAGCATGGTCTCGGTGTAGCCGCGGCGGCGCGCCTCCTCGACGACGCCCGCCAGGTAGTCGCGCACGCCGCCCACGCGGGCGAAGTAGGCGTCCATCAGGTCACGGGCCTCGCCGACGCTGATCTTCAACTGGTTCGAGAGCCCGAACGCGCTCAACCCGTAGGCAAGGCCGTAGTTCATCGCCTTGATCTTGGCGCGCATCTCGCCCGTGACGGCCTCAGGCCCGACCCCGAAGACGATCGCCGCGGTCTCGTTGTGGAAGTCACGGCCGGAGTGGAACGCCTCGATCAGCCCGGCGTCGCCGCTGGCGTGCGCCATGATCCGCATCTCGATCTGCGAGTAGTCCGCCGACATCAGCGCCTCGTAACCGTCGCCGGGGACGAAGGCGGAGCGGATCTGCCTGCCCATCGAGGTGCGGATCGGGATGTTCTGCAGGTTCGGGTCGGTAGACGACAGCCGCCCCGTCGCCGCGATGGTCTGCACGTAGGTGGTGTGGATCCGCCCGCCCGGCGCGACCGCGGCGAGCAGCCCGTCGACCGTCTGGCGCAGCCGGATGGCGTCGCGGTGCGCGAGCAGGTGCCCGAGGAACGGGTGCCCGGTCTTCTCGAACAACCCCTCGAGGGCCTCCGCGTCGGTGGTGTAGCCCGACTTCGTCCTGCGCGTCTTCGGCATGTCCAGCTCGTCGAACAGCACGCCCTGGAGCTGCTTGGGCGAGCCGAGGTTCACCTCGTGGCCCAGCACGTCGTAGGCGGCCTGCTGCGCCGCGGCGACGGACGTGTCGAACTCGTCGCGCAGCGCGGTCAGACGCCCGAGGTCGACGGCGACGCCGACCTGCTCCATCCGCGCGAGGGTGCGCTGCAGCGGCAGCTCCACCTCGCTGAGCAGCGCGGCGGCGTTGCGCTCGGCCAGCTGCGTCTCGAGCGCCTCGGCGAGGTCGAAGACGGCCCGGGCGCGCAGGAGGGCCGCGTCGACGCCCTCGTCGGCCTCCTCCTCGAACGAGAACGCGGCCTGCGCGTCATCGGCCGCCGACGGCGCCGCCGCCAGGTCGCGGTGGAGGTAGCGGACGGAGAGGTCCGCCAAGTCGTAGGTGCGCTGGTCCGGCCGCAACAGGTAGGCGGCCAGCAGGGTGTCGCGGGTCACGCCGACGAGGTCCCACCCGCGGGCCCAGCAGGCCAGCGTCGGCCCCTTCGCGCCGTGCACGGCCTTGGCCCTGGCCGGGTCGGCCAGCCAGTCGGCGAGCGCCGCGTCGGCCGCGGGCGTCAGGTCGGCGGTGTCGATGTAGGCGCCGGCGCCGTCGGCGGCGGCCAGCGCGATGCCGGTCACGTCGCCGGTGCCGCTCCCCCAGTGGCCGACGAACTCGGCGGCGGTCAGCGCGCCCGCGTGCTCGGCCAGCCAGCCCGCGACCGCCGCCGCCTCCAGCCGCTCCCCCGCCACCTCGAAGGCCGAGGCCGCGACGGGCTCCGCCGGGGCAAGCTCAAGGAGCCGCTCGCGCAGCACGCGGAACTCCAGGGCGTCGAACAGGGTGTGCACCCGCTCGCGGTCCCAGTCCTTGCGCGCGGTCTCGTCGATGGCGAGGTCGAGGGTCAGGTCGCGCAGGAGCCGGTTCAGCCGCCGGTTGCGGACGACGTCGTCGAGATGCGCCCGCAGCGACTCGCCCGCCTTGCCGGGCACCTGCTCGGCGCGGGCCACGAGGTTGTCGAGGCCGTCGAACTGCGTCAGCCACTTCGCGGCGGTCTTGGGGCCGACGCCGGGGACGCCGGGCAGGTTGTCGCTGGTCTCCCCCACCAGGGCCGCGAGCTCGGGGTAGCGCGCGGGGGGGACGAGATACTTCGTCTCGACCGCCTCCGGCGTCATGCGCGCGAGGTCGGAGACGCCCCTCAGGGGGTAGAGCACGGTGACGCGGTCGTCGACGAGCTGCAGCGCGTCGCGGTCGCCGGTGACGATGAACACCTCGAGGCCTTGCGCCTCGGCCTCGGCGGAGAGGGTGCCGATGAGGTCGTCGGCCTCGTAGCCGGGCAGCTCGATGTGGGCGATCCTCAGCGCGTCGAGGACCTCCTTGATGAGGGTCACCTGCCCCTTGAACTCCTCGGGCGACGTCGCCCGCTTGGCCTTGTACTCGGGGTACTCCTCGGTGCGGAAGGACGCGCGGGAGACGTCGAACGCGACGGCCAGGTGCGTGGGCCGCTCGTCGCGCAGGACGTTGATGAGCATCGAGGTGAAGCCGAACACCGCGTTGGTGTGCTGCCCCGTGCTGGTGGCGAAGTTCTCCACCGGGAGCGCGAAGAACGCGCGGTACGCCACCGAGTGGCCATCGATCAACAGCAGCTTGCCCGCGTCATTCACGCGGCCGAGCCTACACAGTCCGGCCACGACACGACCGGCCTGCGGGTTCCCGATGTGGCAGAGTGCCCACCATGAACAGCGTTCCCGCCTGGGCCACGGACGTCCTCTCGCCGCTCGACAGGAAGCTCGGCTTCGTCATGACGGAGCTCAGCCCGGAGCGCGTCGTCGGCTCGATCCCGGTCGAGGGCAACCAGCAGCCCTTCGGCCTGCTGCACGGCGGCGCCACGGGCGTGCTCGTCGAGACGCTCGCCTCCATGGGGGCCATGGCGCACGGGTACCCCGGCCGCGCCGGCGTCGGCGTCGACCTGAACGTCACCCACCTGCGCTCCGCGCGGGAGGGCAGGGTGACGGGCACCGCGACGGCCCTCCACCTGGGCCGCAGCGTGGCCGCGTATCAGGTGGAGGTCGTCGACGACGACGGCAACGTCACCGCCGTCGGGCGGCTGACGTGCCAGATGATCACGCTGCCGGGGTGATCACTTCTTCTTGTGGGAGATGACGCCCTCGGCGACGTCGCGCATCGACTTGCGCATGTCCATGGCCGTCTTCTGGATCCAGCGGAAGGCCTCCGGCTCGGTGAGGCCCAGGTCCTGCTGCAGGATGCCCTTCGCCTGATCGATGATCTTGCGCGACTCGAGGCGGTCCTCGAGGTTGGCGAGCTCCTCCTCGATCGCGGTGATCTCCTGGAAACGCCCCATCGCGATCTCGATCGCGGGCACGACATCGGAGGCGCCGAAGGGCTTGACGACGTAGGCCATCGCGCCGGCGTCGCGGGCGCGCTCCACGAGGTCGCGCTGCGAGAAGGCGGTCAGCATCACGATGGGAGCGATGCGCTCCTCAGCGATGATCTCTGCGGCGCTGATGCCGTCCATCTTCGGCATCTTGACGTCCATGATGACCAGGTCCGGCTCCAGCTCGCGCGCGAGCTTCACCGCCTCTTCACCGTCCCCCGCTTCACCGACGACGTGGTATCCCTCCTCGGTGAGGAGCTCGACGAGGTCGAGGCGGATGAGCGCCTCATCTTCGGCTACAAGGACAGTTGGCTTCTTCTTCATATCTTCCGGCACTTCCCACACGCCGAGGGCGTGTCTACTGGTCAACCACGCTGGATCTTACCCGCAGTTCCAGGGGCCGGGTGACGCCAACCGAATTGTTCTCAGTACTCGGAGTCCAGCACACC
>DAONOU010000065.1:5386-11266 GCA_035409265.1 Arachnia sp.
CGTTTCCACTAGACTGACTCCCGCCCGGCCCGGGTGGCGGAATGGTAGACGCGACTGACTCAAAATCTGTTGGCCGAAAGGTCGTAGGGGTTCGAATCCCCTTCCGGGTACCGTCGATTGAGCCGAGGGCACGAGCGCTTGCGCTCGGCGCCGAGGCGATTGAAGACGGTAGTAGGGCGCGAAGCGCCCGAACACGAAGACGACGGCCGAGAGCCATCGAGCTTGCTCGAGCGGAAACTCTTACTGCGGCTGCCAACGTCCCTATACGGACACACACAACCGCGCTAACCCGAATCCGGGGGCCAAACCGGCGGAAGCAGCCGCGCTACGACGACGCAGCCCGCGCGAGCGGACGGACACAAAGCGGGGCCCCTCGTCCGAGGGGCCCCGCTTCCTGCACGACTCGTTACTGGTCCTCGCCCAGGTCCTTGACCTTGTGGACGCGGAGGTTGTTCGTCTTGCCGGGCACGCCCATGGGCGAGCCGCTGACGATCACCATGCGCTCGCCGACGTCGATCGCGCGGCGCTCACGCAGGATCATGTCGACGGCCTTCACCATGTCCTCCTGGGTGTCGAACTCAGGCGTGAGCAGGGTGTCGACGCCCCAGCTGAGCGTCATGGTCTGACGCGTGGACTTCTCCGGGGAGAAGACCAGCATGGGGATGGGCGAACGCAGGCGGGAGAGGCGCCGGCCGGTGTCGCCGGACTTGGTGAACGCGACGAGATAGCTGGCGCCGATGCGCTCCGCGACCTCCGCGGCCACCTTGGCGAGCACGCCGCCGGTGGTGTGGGGGTCCCAGTCGATGATGTTGATCTGCTCGTGGCCCTCGCGCTCGGTCTTCTCGACGATGCGCGCCATGGTGGCGACGGTCTCGACCGGGAAATCGCCGATCGAGGTCTCGCCGGAGAGCATGACCGCGTCGGTGCCGTCGAGGATCGCGTTGGCGACGTCGGAGGCCTCGGCGCGGGTCGGGCGCGGGTTGCTGATCATGGACTCGAGCATCTGCGTCGCCACGATCACCGGCTTCGCCCACTTGCGGGCGGCGCGGATGATGCGCTTCTGGACCAGCGGGACCTCCTCGAGCGGGAGCTCGACGCCGAGGTCGCCTCGGGCGACCATGAAGGCGTCGAACGCGTCGATGATGTCCTGCAGGTTCGCGACGGCCTGCGGCTTCTCGATCTTGGCGATCACGGGGAGGCGGCGGCCCTCCTCGTCCATGATCTCGTGGACGCGCTTGATGTCGTCGCCGCTGCGGACGAACGACAGGGCGATCATGTCGATGTCCTGGTGGAGCGCCCAGCGGAGGTCCGCCTCGTCCTTCTCGGACATGGCGGGCACCGAGACGGCGACGCCCGGCAGGTTGATGCCCTTGTTGTTGGAGACGGGGCCGGGCACCGTGACCACGCAGGTCACGTCGGTCTCGGTGACCTCGACGGCCTTGAGGCCGACCTTGCCGTCGTCGATCAGGATCTGGTCGCCGACGTTCACGTCGCCGGGAAGGCCCTTGTAGGTGGTGGAGCAACGCTCGGCGTTGCCCAGGATGTCGTCGGTGGTGATGGTGAAGACGTCGCCGACCTCGAGGTGGGGCTTGAGGTTGTCCTCGAACCGGCCGAGACGGATCTTGGGGCCTTGCAGGTCCGCGAAGACGCCCACCGCCTTTCCGGTGAGGTGCTGCGCCTCGCGCACGTTCTTGAGTCGGGTGCCGTGCTCGGTGTAGTCGCCATGGCTCATATTCAGGCGGGCGACGTTCATGCCGGCGTTCAGGAGTTCGACCAGCCGGTCGACGGCCTCGGCGGAGGGTCCGAGGGTACAAACAATCTTTGCTCTACGCACGGGGCAACCCTACCGGACCCTTCGCATATCCCGACACAGGGTCCCGACGGATATTTCGCGCGCCCGGTTCAGTCCGCACGGACCAGATCGAGGGCCCTGGCGAGGTCGTCGGGATATTCGGAGGTGAACTGCACGTACTCGCCCCGCGTCGGGTGGACGAAGCCCAGCTCGACGGCGTGCAGCCACTGGCGCTCGAGGCCGAGCCGCGCGGCCAGGCGCGGGTCGCAGCCGTACAGCGGGTCGCCGACGAGGGGGTGACCGATGGCGGCGAGGTGCACGCGGATCTGGTGGGTCCGGCCCGTCTCGAGGTGCACCTCGAGCAGCGTGGCAGCGCGGTGGGCCTCGAGGGTCTCGTAGTGCGTGACCGAGTGCCTGCCGCCCTCGACGATCGCCATCTTCCAGTCGGAGCCAGGGTGGCGGCCGATGGGCGCCTCGATCGTCCCCTGGAAGGGGTCGGGGTGGCCCTGCGCGAGGGCGTGGTAGACCTTGTCGACCCTGCGGTCGCGGAAGGCCTGCTTCAGGACGCTGTAGGCGATCTCCGACTTCGCGACCACCATCAGGCCGCTGGTGCCGACGTCGAGGCGCTGGACGACGCCCTGGCGCTCGGCGGCGCCGGAGGTCGAGACCTGGACGCCCGAGGCCGCCAGGTGCTCGGTGACCGAGGGGCCGTCCCAGCCGAGGCTGGGGTGCGCGGCGACGCCCACCGGCTTGTCGACGACGACGAGGTCTCGGTCCTCGTAGGCGATCCGCACGCCGTCGGCGATCCGCGCCGCGGGCACCGGGGTGGTGGGGCGGGGGGCCTCCAGGAGCTCGAGCAGCTCTCCCCCGACGACGCGCTGCGAGCCCTTGACGACCCTCGCGCCGCCGAGCTCGACGCCGCCGGACTCGATGAGGTCGAGGATCCGCGACCTGCTGTGCCCCGTGACCCGGGCGGCGGCGGCGTCGACGCGCTCGCCGGCCAGCGCGTCGGGGATGAGGAAGACGCTCATGCCGCTTCCGGCGCCGGCGCCTCCCCGGCGGACCTGCCGCCGACGAAGCTGAAGGCGACGAGCGAGACGGCCGCGGCCGTGATGAACACGTCGGCCACGTTGAAGATGGCGAACCCGCGCAGCTGGAACATGTCGATCACCTGCCCGTGCAGCGCGGCGGGCGGCTGGAAGATGCGGTCGACGAGGTTGCCGGTGATGCCGGCCATCAGCATGCCGAGGACGACGCCGTGCCACGGGCGCGTGATGCGCGGCAGCGCGTAGAACAGGCACGCGAGCGTCGCCGCGATGGCGAAGACGCTGAACACGATCGTCGACCCCGCGCCCATCCCGAAGGCGGCGCCGGGGTTGCGGATGAGGTTCAGTTGGAAGAGGTCGCCGACAAGCGGCACGGGCGCGCCCGGCTCGAGGAAGGTGACGGAGGCGAGCTTCACGAGCTGGTCGAGCGCGAGGCCCACCACGCCGATCCCGAGGGCGAGCAGCCGGACGCCCGTCCGGCTCCCGGTCAGCGTCGTTCCTCGCGCTGCTTGCAGGTCACGCACAGCGTGGCGCGCGGGAAGACCTGGAGCCGTCCCTTGCCGATGGGCTGCCCGCAGACCTCGCACAGGCCGTACTCGCCGTTGTCGAACAGGTGGATCGCGAGGCGCAGCTGCTCCGCCATCTCGCGGACGTTGGCCACCAGCGACACCTCTTGGTCGCGCTCGAAGTTGCTGGACCCGACGTCGGCCGGGTCGCGGCCGGCGCCGTCGGAGCCGCCCTTCAGCAGCGACTCGAGCTCGGCCTCCGTGGCGGCGATGCGGCGCTCCACGCGCGCCAGCTCGTCCTGAAGCTCGGCGCGCTGCTCCGCGACCTCCTCAGCGGTCCACGGCTCCTCGCCCTCCAGGACCGGGAGAACCCGGTCGGAGAGGTCGGCGGCTTTCTTTGACGTCGGCACGGCACTGCCCTTTCTCGGCGAGAAGATGTCTGGGAGAGGGTACACCAGAAGAGGGCCAACGCAAGGGGCCGACGCCATTGTGGCGTCGGCCCCTTGCGGATAGGCAGCTGCGCTACGACTGCTCGCCGTTGGCGAGGGCGTCGAGGCGCGGGGTCTCGGACTCGCGCTGGGCCAGCTCCGGCACGTCGGCGGGCTCCGGGCGCGCGTCGTTCAGCGAGCTCAGGAGGTGCTGCAGGGTGCCGCCCAAGTTCTGCCGGTACGAGGACTCGAAGCCGCGCAGCGCGTCGACCTTCACGGTCAGCTCGCCCTGCTCGCGCTCCAGCGCCGAGAAGAGCTCCCGACGGCGATCGTCGGCCTGCTGGTCGACGGCGGCCGCGCGGGAACGCGCCTCCCCCATGACCTGCTCCGCGTTCACGCGGGCCTCGGACTCGACGCGCTCCGCCTTCGTGCGGGCGTCCGTCTTGATCTCGCTGGCGCGCTGCTCGGCCTCGGCGATCTTGCGCTGCGCCTCGGCCTGGGCCTCGTTCACGAGCGTCGTCGACTGATCGGTGGCCATCTGCAGCAGGCGGGTCACCGCCGGGGCGGCGTCCTCGCTGGCCGTGACGACGAGGTGCTCGGTGCCGCCGGCGACGCTCGTGACCTGCTCGGCGCGCAGCTTGTCGTAGTCGCCGCGGACCTGCTCCAGCTTGTTGCTGAGCTGCTCGTTCTGGGCGGTCAGCTCGCCGATCCGGCTCTCGGCCGCGGCCTGCGCCGCGCTCGCGGCGTCACCCTGGTCGAGGGACTCGGTCAGGCGGCGCACCTCGTCGCGAAGGCGCTCGATCTCGGCGTCCTTCTCCTGAAGCGCGGCATCGGAGGCGCCCGATTCCGCCGGGGCGTCCTGCGGCACCGCGGCCGCCCCCGCGGACTCGACCTCGCGGCGCAGGCGCTCGCGCTCCTTCTCGAACTCGTCGAACGTCAGCTCGACCTTGTCAATGAAGGTGTCGACGTCGCCGACCTGATAGCCGACCTCGCCGCGTCGCGTCATGCGGAAGCGGATCTGGCGGACCTCATCAAGGGTCAAGCTCATGTGTGCTCCAAGAATCGTCGAAGGGATATTCGGACCCGGGGCTCGGGCCGTTGTCAGGGTAGCTTAGCGGGCGCGCGGCATACCAGGGTTTTGTCGAGCCTCTCAGCTCTGGTTGAAGAACCCGCCCGAGGCGATGCGCTCCTTGTCCTCCGGCCCCACCACCAGGTTGTGGGGGCACAGCAGGAAGACCTTGCTCGAGATCCGCTCGAAGTTGCCCCGCAGGCCGAAGATCAGGCCGGCCGCGAAGTCGACGAGGCGCTTGTCCTCGCCGTCCTCCAACTCCGAGAGGTTCATGATGACGGGAATCCCGTCGCGGAAGTTCTCGCCGATCACGCGGGCCTCGTTGAAGGAGCGCGGCCGGACGCTCACGATGCGGCTGATGTCGGCGACCTCCTTGCTCGCAACGGGCGCCAGCGGCGCGGGCCTCCTCGTCGGCAGCTGCGACACCTTGCTCACCTCCTGGCTCGGCTCGTCGACGTAGACCTCGTTGGTGGCCTCCTCGTCGTCGATGGGGTCGTCCGTCTGATACCGGCCGTCCTCGACCAGCCCCATCCACGCGGCTATCTTTCGAACGCCCACGGTGCCTCCTTGGAAGTTACAACAAGTGGTGTCAGGCTATCGCGGCCGGCGCTCCACGCCCGCCGCGACGCACCGACAGATCACTTCATGAAGTCCGGGACGTCCAGCTCGTCGTCGTCATCCACATCGGCCGGCCGGCTGAAGGCGGGGCGCTGGCCCGGCATCGGGCTGGCCTGGGGCGGGGCGGGGCTCGCCGACGGCGCGGGCGCGGCCGGGCGCTGCTGCGCGGGACGCTGCTCGACCGGCCGGGTGACGCGCTTCTGCGGCTGCCCGCCGTCGAAGCCCGCCGCGATGACGGTGACGCGGACCTCGTCGCCCAGGGCGTCGTCGATGACGGTGCCGAAGATGATGTTGGCCTCGTCGTGAGCGGCCTCCTCGATGAGCTGCGCCGCGGCGGAGACCTCGAAGAGGCCGAGGTCGGAGCCGCCGGCGATCGAGAGCAGGACGCCGTGGGCGCCGTCGATGCTGGCCTCCAGCAGCG
>DAONOU010000066.1:0-11147 GCA_035409265.1 Arachnia sp.
AGACGGCGGCATGGCGGGTGGACTGGTGACTTTTCAGCTCTGACAGCAGCCGCAGTGTGGCTGCGGGCGTGTCTCCCTCGTCCACGAGGATGAACACTTCCGGCAGGCCGTCGCGGTCCCGCGCGGTCGAGATGTCGGCCAGCGCCTCGCCGCGCGACAGGACGATCAGCCGGTCGCGCAACTGCCCGGCCAGCGCCGCGCGCAGATCTTCCGCCCGGGCGGCAAGGGGCGCGACCAGCGCGACGGTGCCCTGGGGTTCAAAGGGGGCGGGGGCATCGGCAAGGCCCGCAAGCGGCAGGCCCTCGGTTGCCGGAAACTCCCCCTCTGCCTTGAGGCGGAGGAGGTTGCGCAGCCGCGCCAGCAGCACACGTTCGTTGGCCGGGCGGTCCATCACGTCATCCGCCCCGGCGGCGAAGGCCGCCAGCCGTTCGGCAGGTGCCGCGGTCGCGGTCAGCGCGATGACCGGGATGTCGCGGCACAGGGTGTCGCGGCGCAAGGCGCGCAGCACGTCGAGCCCCGAGATGTCGGGCAGGTCGAGATCGAGCAGCACCAGATCGGGCCGGTCCTGCCGGGCGATGGCAAGGCAGCTTGCCCCGTCGCAGGCAAGCACCGTGTCGTAGCAGGCCGCCGAGAGCCGGGCCTGCTGGACGATCCGGTTCGCCGCCACGTCGTCCGTGATGAGGATCCTTGCGCTCATCTTCCCGTTGCCGTTTCTTGCCCTGTGGATGGGTAAAGATTGCGGCCAAGAAGGTTAAGAAATCCTTTCCGCCGACTGGCAAGGGATCATATTTCCGTGGCAGAACCCGTCGCGGAGCACAGGAGGAGGGTCCCGATGCAACCCGAAGCTGCACAGGTCCTGGCGCTACAAGCCCTGGGGTGGATCGCCTCGGACGACGAGGTGTTTCCGGTGTTCCTGTCGGCGACCGGGGCGACCGGCGCGACGACGCAGCCCACCCCGGAGGCGAGCAGGGTCGCGGTCAGCCCCAGCGGCTGATCGCCGGGACGGTGCGACGCGCGGCCCACCTCGCAGGCGGACAGCACCACGTGGCTGGCCCGGATGCCTGCGCCCTCCAGCTCGTGGGCGACGACGGTGCCCTCGTCGAGCCGCAGGCTGGAGAACAGCGGGCTGTCGCTGCGGTGCCGCCCGTGCGCGGCGACGTGGACCAGGTCCGACGACGCGAGCGCGGCCGCGAGGGTGGCGGGCCTCTCCCCGCGCCACCGCGCGAGCACGCCGTCGACCTCCGCCGCGGCCGAGGGAAGGTCGGGCCCGCCGAGCGCGGAGACCCGGGGGCGGCCGACGGCGACGGTCCCGGCGGCCCAGCTCGACGCCGTCGGCGCGACGGTGACGGGACGGCCGCGGAGGTCGGGGAGCGCGAGCCACGGGACGCCGGTGAGCGCCCGCGAGGGCACGACCACCAGCGGGCGCGCGCCCGCCAGAGGGGCGCCGACCCCGTCGGACAGCTCCTGCAGGCGCGCGGCGAGCGAGGCGTCGACGACACCCGACAACGGGTGCGACGCGGGGACGGTCGCCCGCGCGGCGAGGTCCGAGTGGACGGCGGTCACCAGCGCCTCCAGGCGCGCGACGCCGCCCAGCCGGACGAGACGCCCGCGATCGCCGTCCGTGATCGCGGCCCAGAACGCGCCATCGCGCGGCACGATCACGGCGAGCCGGGCGCCGGCGTCGCGGACCGCCCCCCGGAGCCGCGCGGCGGGCAGCGTGACGGCGACCGGCGGCAGCGCCGCCTCCGCGGTCCAGCTGCGCGTGCGCAGCTCCTGCTCGGCCTCGGTGATGCGTGCCAGGTTCTCCGTCGTCGGCGGCTCGGAGCGGAGCCGCCGCAGTCGGCTGGCGGCCTCCGCGAGGCCGGGGTCGGCGAGCGGGCGCACCCGCGGCACGGGCCGCGTGGCCGCGCGCCAGCGCTCCGCGGCGTCGATGAGGGCGTCGACGGAGTCCCCGGCGAGGGAGATGTCCAGGAGCGCGGCGGCCTCGCCGTGCAGCGCGACGGCGGCGCGCAGGTCGAGGCTGGCCACGCCGAGCTGCGCCTGCAGCAGCGCCTTGTGGGCGGCGCGGAGCCGTCGCCGGGCCGAGGCCCGCTCTCCGCGCGCGGCCGCGTCCTCGGCCAGGGCGACGAGCCCCGCGAGCCGGCGCGAGGTGACGGGTGAGCGCGCGAGGCCGTGGGCGGCGCGGGCGACCTCCTCCCGGTGCGGGTGGCTGGGGGCGAGGATCGCGAGCGCGACGGCCGCCGCCTCGGGGCCGACCCAGCGGTCGCCGGCGGCGGCCGCCTCCCGCCACAGCCCGAGCGCTCCCCGCGCCGTCGGGCGGGACAGCACGGCCACCATTCGACTGCGGCGCCGGAGCGCGGGTTGGCCGCGGGCCGCGAACCTCCGCGCCGCGGAGCGCGCCCGGGCGGCTGCCTCGTCCGGCTGCCCGAGGAGCAGCGCGGCGCGTGCGAGTTCGTGGTCGAGCTCCGCTCGCGCCTGCCCGAACCCCCGCGGCGGCGCGATGCTGAGCAGCAGCTCTCGCGCCTCGGGGATCAGGCCCGCCTCGAGCAGCACCCGCGCGCGATCGAGGCGCGCGACGGTGCGATCCAGCGGGACCTCGAGATCGTCGGCCCGCGTCATCGCGGCGAGCGCGGCGGGCAGGTCGCCGCGGACGAACTGGACCCAGCCCAGGTTGTGCCGTGCCATGAACTCCAGCGGGGCGGCGCCGACCGCGGCGGCCAGCTCCGCGGCCTCGGCCAGGTCGGCGGTGGCCTCGTCGAGCCGCCGCAGCTCGGAGGCCAGGGTGCCGCGGTTCATCAGCGTGCGCATCCGGTCCTCGTCGGTGAGCGCCGCGGTGTCGACGGCGGACAGGGCGCGCCACGCGGCATCGAGCTCCCCGGCCCGCGCGCGCAGCGTGCCCTCCTGCGCGGCGGCGGCCGCGGCCACCTCCGGGAACCCGGCCTGGCGGGCGGCCGTCTGCGCGCCGTGGGCCTCGGCCAGCGCGGCGTCGAGGCCGTGGCGCTCGAACGTCACCCAGGTCGCGGAGATGGCCAGCCGGACGCGGAGCCGCTCGTCGCCCGGCCCGCAGAGCGCCTCCGCCTGCTGGAGCAGCGCCTCGGCGTCGGCGGTGCGCTGCTCCCCGAGCGCGGCCCGCGCCTGCGCGAACAGCTCCTGAGCGGTCGCAGACACGCCCCTAGACCTCGATCGTCGGCGTGACGACCACCCGCGATCCGGGCTGCGGCGGGCGGATGCGGAACCTGATGGCCCCGTGCGCGACGGTGGGCCAGGTCAGGCGCCCCGTCGCGTCGGAGGTGGCCGCGAACGCCTGATCCCTGGCCAGCAGGTCTACCTCGACCCCGCCCCCGGTGACCCAGCCGTCGACCCGGACGCCGTCGTCGACGCCGGTCATCGTCACCATGAGGGAGAGCGAGGACGCGGTGAAGGTGATGGAGTCGACGGGGGTGTCCGCCCGGGCGGGCTCCAGCGCCTCCGCGGTGAGCACGGCGAGCTCGGCCTCCATCAACTCGAGCGAGACCGCGAGGCTGATGCGCTCGAGCAGGCCGGGCGGCATCGGGTCGTGCGCGTCCTGCGCCTCGGCGAGCAGCGTGAGGACGCGGGCGTCGTCGGCGGTCAGCGGGTGGTCGGCGTCGTATCCGGTCATGACATGCTCCAGCGGGGATCGTTGCTCAGCGCGGCCCGGAGTGTCGCGAGACACCGTCCGCGGGTGGGGCCGATCGAGCCGACCGGCATGCCGAGCGCCGCCGAGATGGCGGCGTAGTCGGGCTTCGTGGCGAAGGCCACCACGCGCAGCAGGGCCTGGCAGCGCGGGTTGAGCTTCGTGACGTGCAACCAGAGGACGCGCGCGGCGTCCGCCTCCTCAAGGGTGGCCTCCGGGCCGTTCGTCGTCGACGGCGGCTCGTCCGGCAGCTCGTCGTACGAGGGCCTGCCCGCGGCGCGCCACGAGTCGCGCCGCACCGTGGTCAGCAGCCAGCCGAAGACGGCCTGGGGATCGCGGATGCTGTCCGCGCCCTGGACGAGGCGGACCCAGGCGCCCTGGACGACGTCCTCCGCCTGGCTCGCGCTGAGCCCGGACGACCGGGCGGTGGCCCACAGCGGCTTGGTGAGCAGGGAGACGAGGTCGGCCATGCGGCCGGTGTCGCCTGCCAGGTAGTCGCGGAACGCGTCGGCGGCGTCGGCCGCCAGCGAGCCCGTACCGGTGCGGGAGGTCATGGCCGCCACCCGACCTCGGCGCAGACGGCCCGCCACGCGCGCGCGACGCCGGCCTGTACGTCCACGTCCGGGAGCGTCGGGTCGGCGGCGAGCCGCGCGGCCAGCTGTCCCGCGAGCACCGGCCCCGCGAACGACGTGCCCGACCAGGCGCCGAACCCGCCCTTGAACCGGTCGGGATCGATGGTGGAGCGGACGTGCCCGCCGTAGGTCAGCTTCGCGCGGGGCTGCAACTCGCCGACGATGTCGGTGGGCATCGTGCTGACGACCGCCGCGCCGGGACGCCAACAGCCGACCCAGGGGCCGTCGTTGGAGAAGTAGGCGACGGTGCCGTCGGGGTTCAGGGCCCCGACGCTGACCAGCGGGACGCGGTCCGGGTCGAACGGCAGCTCGGTCTGGCCGGAGAACGCGGCCGGGTACAGCGGCTCCGTCGTCGTCTGGTTCCCCGCGGACGCGACGACGGCGATGCCGAGGCGCCCCAGCTCCTGCAGGACGAGGCGCAGCGGCGCGTCCTCGAGGTGGTCGTCGGGATCCTCGTGGTAGTAGCCGAGCGAGAGGCTGAGTACGTCGATCAGATCCTTGGGATCGCCGAGACCGGCCAGGACCTGCAGCTGCCGGAGCAGGAGCAGCGCGAGGACGGGGATGAGCGCGCCCTCTGGGACGCGCCCGGCCTCGTCGAGCATGCGGATGACCTGGATACGCGCCTCGGGGCACTCCTGCCGGACGAGGCCCGCGATGAACGTGGCGTGCCCCGCGTAGGGCGGGACGGAGCCGTCGAGCGGGTTGCCGGGGTCGGCGGGGGCGACGGCGGGCACGTCCCCGCCGATGCCCAGCTTGAGCCCGAGCGCGTAGACCTCGTCGGTGATCCGGTCCCTGTCCTCGAACCACGGGTGCGGGCCGAGCGCGGTGTCCGGGACGACGACCAGCGGCGGGCGCTTCAGCCTCCTGGCGCGATCCGCGGGGTCGGCGGCGACGACGGCGACCGGCGTGCGCCCGCCAAGACCCGGCTGCTGGTACTCGCCCGACGGCCGGGCAGGCAGCGACACGTAGTAGGGAAGGGACACGTAGTAGGGGAGGGACACGTAGTACGGCAGCGAGACGTAGTACGGCATGGACTCGTAGTCGGGCGAGGCGACCGCCAGGACGTGGTCCAGCTGGAGGAACTTCGCCAGCTCGGGGTCGATCCGGCGGGCGGCGAGCAGGATCGGCCAGGCGTCGATCGGCCCTCTGTCGTCGGGGCCCTCGTCGCGCCGCGTGAGCGTGACGCTGGTGACCCACACCCGGTCGAGGACCTCGAGGCGTTCGGCGAGGTCGCGCGACTGACCCAGCGCGCGCCGCAGGGCGGGGATCTGGTCCAGAGCCCGCCGCAGCGCGGGCGTCTCCTCGAGCTGAGTGCCGAGGCCGTGCGCGTCGGCGACCCTCTCCAGCAGCGCGAGCGGCTCGTCTCGTCCCATCCCCGGAAGCCCGCATACGAGGATGCGGTCGTTCAGGTACATGGTCGGCCGCGGCGCGCGGCCTCCCGGGAGTTGCTCTGCGCTCTGCGGGTCGAGCACGCGAAGTGTGGACACGGGGGAACCTCCGATCACGGCGTGGCCTTTTCCCCCCACAGGAGCGCCGCCGTGCGCGCCTGATACATCCGATCCTTCCATCCCTTACCGCACAGCGGAAGGGAAAACGCGATCTGACTTGGGCCGGGAGGAGAATGATCGGCTTTTGGGCCGGCCGGCACCGCCTACCCGACGGCGGTGTCCCAGCGCTGGAGGTCGTAGGAGCGAGCCCAGAACTGCTCCTCGTACCAGGTGGCGTCGACGAAGGCCTCACACATCGCCGCCCTCGTCGCGTCGTCGGCCGATTCCGCCGCCTCGTCCATCAGCCGGATCGCGGTGCGCGTGGACTCCCGGAACGCCGGGTCATCGTAGGCGGCCACCCAGGAGCCGTACGGATGGCCCTCGATGCCCCGCGCCGTCGCGGCCAGCGTCCGGCCGACCTCCGCGTACACCCAGAAGCAGGGCAGCACGGCGGCGACCCCGACGGCGTACGGCTCGTAGGCCGCGGCGGCCTGCAGCATGGCCGAGTAGGCCCGCGTCGTCGGCGACGGCCTCGTCGAGCGGGGGATCGCGGCCAGGCGCGGGTCGGCGAGGAGGGCGCCGTGCATCTCCAGCTCCGCCGCGACGGCGCCTCCCGCGCTGGCCGCCCAGAACCCCGCCGCCTCCAGCGACGGCGCCCGGGCGGCGAGCATCGCGAGGGCGCGCGCGTAGCCGCTCAGGTAGAAGTCGTCCTGGACGAGGTACTCGACGAACCGCTCGGGGTCGAGGGTGCCGTCGGCGAGCTCAAGGAGGAGGGGGAGGCGGTCGATCCGGGCGCGGATGTCGGCCGTCGCCGCCCATGCGTCGTCGCTGAACATCATGTTGCCTTTCGTCGCGCTGGTTGAGCCGGGCCGTGAGGCGCTAGCCGAACGCCCGTGTCGAAACCGACGAGGTGGTTCACCGGGCCGTGGCCCGTGTCCGGGGTCCGGCTGAGCCGCCAGTCGGCGCCGGAGGCGATGGCCCGGAACAGGTAGCCGCGGGCCTTCTCGACGGCGGGCAGCGAGACGCCCGACGCCCGGGTGTCGCCGAGGAGGGCGGCGCAGGCGGCGATCGCGGAGCTCAGCGTGCAGCCGGTGCCGTGCGTGTTGCGGGTGCGGATCCGGGGGCTGCTGAGCAGGGTGACGCCGCTCGCGTCGGCGAAGGCGTCGGTCAACTCGTCGCCCTCCATGTGCCCACCCTTGACCAGGGCGGCGCGGGCGCCGGCGGCGACGAGGGCGGTCGCCTGGGCGGCGAGGCCGTCGACGTCGCCGGCCGAGGCCTCGCCGAGCAGGACGGCGGCCTCCGGGAGGTTGGGCGTGACGACGTCGGCGAGCCGCATCAGGCGCGCGCGCACCGTCTCGATGGCGTCGTCGGCCAGCAGCCGATCGCCAGAGGTGGCGACCATGACGGGGTCGAGCACGACGACGCCGAAGTCGTCGCGGCGCTCCTCGAGCAGGTCCGCGACGACGCCCGCGACCTCGGCGTTCGACAGCATCCCGAGCTTCGTCGCGGCCACGGGGAGGTCGTCGATGACCGCGACGACCTGGTCGCGGACGAAGGACGGGTCGACGGGTACGGCCGCGCGCACGCCTTGGGTGCTCTGGACGGTCAGCCCTGCGAGGGCCGCCGCCCCGTACACGCCGAGCGCGCTGAACGTCTTGAGGTCGGCCTGGATGCCCGCTCCTCCGCTCGGGTCGGAGCCCGCGATGCTGAGGGCGATCTTCGGGGTCATGGGTTCCTCCACAGGGAGAGCAGTTCCTCGGCCGCGGCGCGGGGATCGGGGGCGGCGGCGATCGCGGAGACGACGCAGACGCCGTCGACCCCGGTCTCGATCACCGAGCGCGCGTTGCCCGCGTTGACTCCGCCGATGGCGACGGTCCGCACACGCCCGGCGGCGCGCCGGGCGAGGGCGCGGGCGCCGTCGAGCCCGAGCGCCGGGTCCGTGTCGGTCTTGGTGGGCGTCGCCCAGACGGGGGAGAGGCCGACGACGTCCGCCGCGGGATCGGCGAGCGCGGCATCGAGCTGTGCGGGCGTGGACACCGACAGCCCGATCGTCACGCCCGTGCCGAGCCGACGGCGCGCCTCGTGGATGTCTCCGTCGGATTGGCCGAGGTGGAGGTGCAGCCCGAGCTCGGCCGCGATGTTCACGCGGTCGTTGACGACGACGGCCGCGCGCCGCCCTGATGCCGCGAACGCGCGCTCGTTGGCCAGGGCGACGGCGCGGGTGAGCGCCAGGAACTCGTCGTCGGGCAGGTCCTTGTCGCGCACCTGGACGATCCCGGCGCCGCCGAGCACCGCCTGCTCCACCACCCACGGCACGCGGTCGGCGCCGCCGCAGAGCCCGGTGTCGGTGACGAAGTACAGTCGCCAGTCGACGGCGTCCGCGACGCCGGGGGCGGCGGTGGTCATGCCTCCTCGATCGCGACGAGGCCGCCGACCTCCGCGGGCGTCAGCGCGTGCAGCGCGTCCAGCCACGCCGTGCGGAAGCTGCCGGGGCCGGACGCCGAGCGTGCCGCGACGAGGCCCGCGGCCCCGAACAGCGCGTGCGCGGCCACGACGGCGTCGTGCTCGGAGAGGCCCTCGCCTCGGGCGGCGGCCAGGCACGCCGCGGTCGTCGCGCCCAGCGCGCAGCCGGTGCCGATGACCAGCGGCATCAGCGCGTCGCCGCCGGTCACGCGGGTGAGGCGGCCGGTGGAGACCACCACGTCGACCGGGCCGGAGATGGCGACGACGGCGCCGCAGCTCTCGTTCAGGTGGCGCGCCGCGCCGATCGCGGCGTCCACCTCGTCGGTGGCGTCGACCCCGCGGCCGCCCGCGCCGTCGCCGACCAGCCCGAGGATCTCGGACGCGTTCGCCCGGACCGCGGTGGGCCGGTGCGCCAGCAGCTCGCGCGCCAATGCCGTCCGCACCGGCAGCCCGCCGACCGCGACCGGGTCCAGCACCCACGGCCGCCCCGCGGCCACGGCGGCGGGGGCCGCGAGCCGCATGCCCGCGTGCTGCTCGGCCGAGCCGTTGCCCACGTTGATCAGCAGCGCCGACGCGATCCCGGCGAAGATCTGGGCCTCCTCGGGCAGGTCGATCATCGCGGGCGCGGCGCCGGCGGCCAGCAGCACGTTGGCGGTGATCTCGGGCACGACGGTGTTCGTCATGCAGTGGACGAGCGGCGTCGAGCGGCGCACGGCGGCGAGTACGTCGAGTACCTGGAACATGTGGCTCCCTATCGCTAGCACTACCTAGATCAGGTTCTGCGGGTGTGATCTCAGCCCGTCTGGGGCACCCCGGCGTGACCACCCTAGCAGTGCGCGGGCTGCGCTCTCTCGGACTCGGAGACCAACGCGTGGAGGATTCCGTGACCCTGGATGGGCCGCACCTCCGTTTTCAGGAGGCCTGCGTGCCCGGCCTCGTTGGCAAGGAGGCTACTGCACACGCGGCGAGGGAGGCCGCCACGAGAAGCCAGCCTCTACTGCTCACTTGGGCACCAAACGGGCCGGTGTCGTCAGCCAAGTCGCCGAACCCGAGAGCGCCACCCAGCGGCGTCCCGTACAGGAGCCACGCGCACCCCGTGATGGTGAGACCAACGATCACGCGGACGCCGAACCTCGGCACGAGGAACAATGCTGCCGCGGTCATGGCGAACGTGCTCAGCATCTCGAACGCGATGACGTTGCGGGCGATGCCGCTTCCCATCCACGCGCCCGTACACACCGCGATCGTGACGCTCCAGAAGACGATCAGGGTCGCCCAATGGTGGAGCCTCTGCCGCGGCAAGGAGCCATGAACGTCCGGCAATGGTGGCAAGAGAAGCGTTGAGAGTACGAGGGGAAGTGTTAACAAGAGGGCCTGCCGGGCCTTTCGTGGGCCGTCGGTCATCGGAAGATGCAGATTGAGGTCGCCTGCGACGGCGGCAACCCCTAGGAATGCCGCGCCCAGCAGCACTGCCAGCGGAATGCGCCACAGGATGGCGATCCTGAACAGCGTCATCCGATGAACTCGTACGTTTCCGTGTTCCCCGCCAACACCCAGGGCAGGTAGACCATCAGCGCGGCGGACAAGCAGGCAGTCGACAGGACCAGCAGGGTCTTCGGACGCATCCCCGGGAGGCGGGTTATCCAGTCCAGAAAGGACCACAACCCGGCAGCGACCGTGAGGTTGAGGGCGATCGTGGCAATCAAGTGGGTGGATTTAGGCCTTGCATCCTCGTAGAACCACGTCGGAACCTCTGTGGTGAACAACTCCGGAAAGCCCGACCAGAAGAAGACCTGGTGGGCGAGGAATACACCGAAGCCCAGCAGTGGGACCGCGAGAATGTCGCCGGACAACGTGCCGGCGGTCATCCCTAGCAGGACGGATGCGAGCAGCGCCGCAGGACCGGTGAACAGCTGCCAAGGCAGCGTGGCTGACTCGATGGATGCGCCGTAGGAGGCGCACATCGCAACGCCAATCGCCAGGCCGACCGACATGGCGGCCAATCCTTGCAGGTAGAGCGTCGCGAAGATGTGCACGACGGCCGACCTTCCCCGCGGTAGCGGAGCCACCTGTTGGCGCAGGCTGTGCGGCCACTCGCGGATCATCACCATGGCTGCTGCGGCGGCTAGGAATGGGGAGAGGAGAAGAGTGCCCCCATTCCAGACACCGAGCATCCAACCCCAGTTGACCCGCCAGCCGGGGAGCCCGTCAATCGATTGGACGTTTCGCATGACGAGAAACTGGATCACTAGCGCGCTCGGAAAGACCCACCAAGTCCTTCGCCACCAGATGGCACTGGGCATTACCGCTGCTCCGACTCGTCGCCAGTGAGCGCCATGAACCATCTTGCGTCCATGTCGTCGGTCAGAGAACCGTCGAAGGAGACTCGTCCTTGGTCGAGGACCACGATCCGCTCGGCCAGTTCCTTCACGTCCTCCAGCAGATGGCTGGAGAGCAACACGGTGCCGGCAGCTGTCTCGCGGATCAGCCGAACCATGGTCTCCCGCTGCCTGGGGTCCAGGCCTGTCGACGGTTCGTCGAGCAGCAGAACGTCCGCGTCTGCGGCGAGCGCCTGGGCGAGCCACACGCGTCGAACCATACCGCCCGAAAGGGCACCCATCTTCACGTGAAACGACTTGGTGAGCCCGACGGCACGTAGCGACTCTTCGGCGCTCGCTAGAGCCCTTTCCCTGCTTTGGCCGCGCATCCAACACAGGTATGCGACGAGGTCGATGGTTCGCATCCCCTTGGGAAGCTCAGCGATCTGCGGCATCCAGGCGACCTGCGTGAGTGCAGCGCGGCGATCCGCCTTCGCGTACGGGTCGAGGCCCGCGATGCGGACCCTGCCACTCGTCGGAACCAAGGCCCCGGCAAGAGTGCGCATCAGGGTCGTCTTGCCGGCGCCGTTCG
>DAONOU010000067.1:0-11129 GCA_035409265.1 Arachnia sp.
CTCGGCCGCGCGCGCGGCGAGTTGGTCGTCGGCGGGGTAGCCGACGGCCTCTAGCGTGAGGCCGCGCGCCGGCATGACCTGGACGTCGGGCGCGCGGACCCCGCGCTCGGCCGTCGCCTCGAGCCAGGCGAGGTTCCGCTGCCCGGACGCGACCGCGGTGAGCGCGCCGACGAGCGAGCGGACCATGGAGTGGCAGAACGCGTCGGCCCGCAGCCACACCTCGATGACGCCGTCGTCCCGGCGATGTGCGGCCAACTCGCGCAGCTCTCGGATGGTGGTCGCGCCGTCGCGGGGCTTGCAGAACGGCGCGAAGTCGCGCAGGCCCAACAGGGTGCCCGCGCCCGCGTTCAGGGCGCCGACGTCGATGCCGTGCCGCACCTGCGTGACGTGCCCCCGCAGCAGCGGGTCCGGGGCGACGGCGTCGTCGACGAGCCGGTAGCAGTAGCGCCGCCAGATGGCGGAGAACCGCGCGTCGAACCCCTCGGGCGCCGGCCGCACCGAGGAGACGACGACGTCGGGCGGCAGCACCCGGCGGAGCCTGCGGAGCAGCTCGGCGGAGCGGTCGTCGTCGCCGTCGAGGTCCAGGTGGCAGACCTGGGCGCGCGCGTGCACGCCGGCGTCCGTGCGGCCGGCGACGACCAGCTGTGGTGTGTAGGCGAGCCGCAGGACGCGCGGGATCCACTCCTCGAGCACGCCCTGGACCGTGCGCAGGCCGGGTTGCGCCGCCCAGCCGTGGAAGTCGGTGCCGTCGTAGGCCAGGTCAATCCTGAGCCGCATCGACCCTCCGATACGCCAGGTCGTAGACGCGGCGCCCGGCGGCGAGGCCCTTCGCCTCGAACCGGGTGACGGGGCGCTCGGCGAGCCGCGGCGCCCAGCCGTCGTGCTCGTCGTCCAGATACTCGTTCCGGAGCCCCGGCGCGCCGTCGAGGTGCTCCCGCATCCAGAGGGCGTAGTCCTCCCAATCGGTGGCCAGCCGCCAGACGCCGCCGGGGGCGAGCTTGCGCGCGACCAGCCCCGCGAACTCGGTGTTGACGAGGCGCCGCTTGTGGTGGCGCTTCTTGTGCCAGGGATCGGCGAAGAAGGTCCACAGCTCGCTGACCGAGCCGTCGTCGAACAGCTTCGCGAGGCCCTGCGCCCCGTCGGCGACGACGACCCGGACGTTGGTCACGCCCCGCCGACCGAGCTTCCCGAGCGTCGACGCGATCGCGGGCTCGAACACCTCGAACGCGACGATGTTGGCCTCGGCGCGGTCCGCGGCCATGGGGACGAGCGAGTCGCCGGCGCCGGAGCCTATCTCGACGATCAGCGGAGCCTCGCGCCCGAAGGCCGCTGTCCAGTCGACGGAGGCGCCGTCGGCGATCGACGTCGACACCTCCCCGCGCTCGACCTCGACCACGAAGTCGCGCTCGTGGCGCTCCCACGCGCCGGCCTGCGACTCGTTCATGCGCGCGCTGCGGCGCACGAAGCTGACGACGTCACGGCGCAGGCGAGGGGGCAACGGATCCACCCGCCCAGCCTATCGGCGCCCGCCCGTGACCGACCCGGATCGTTGAGCATGATCTGCTATTCGACCATCGAATCAAGTCATCGTCTGCTGACGATGCGGGTATTCCCGGAATGACCCCTGGATCATGCTCAACCTGCGGCCGCGGCAGAGGCGGGGGCATACGCTGGAGTCCTCAACAAGGGAGAAGCATGCGCACCGTACTCAACGTCATCTGGGTGGTCCTCGGCGGGTTCTGGCTCGCCCTCGGCTACTTCCTCGCGGGCGTCCTCGCCTGCATCCTGATCGTCACCATCCCCGTCGGCATCGCGTCGTTCCGCATGGCGCGCTATGTGCTGTGGCCCTTCGGCAAGACCGTCGAGCCCAAGCCCGGCGCGGGCGCGGGGTCGGCCATCATGAACGGCATCTGGTTCATCATCGCCGGGTGGTGGCTTGCGCTGGCTCACGTCGCGACGGCGATCGCGCAGTCGCTGACCATCGTCGGCCTCGCCAACGCCTGGGTGAGCCTGAAGATGATCCCCGTGACCTGCTTCCCGTTCGGCAAGCGGATCGTCGACAGCGGCGGCTACTTCTGATCCTCGCCGCTGGTTGAGCCGGAGCCCTGCGCGAAGCGCCGGCTCCGCGTCGAAACCAATGAACTGTCCCAGCGTCCGGGCTCCTCGAGCGTCGCCATTCGGGCGCTGACGCCCGCCGGGCCGACGCTCGCGACGCACACCAGCAGGGAGAGCGTCGGGAACCCGTGGGGGTGGTTGTCGCGGATGATCGCGCGGTCGTCGCGCGGATCGACGGCGTGAGCCGTCTCGCCGAGCGCGCCGAGCCAGGCCTCCCACCAGCGTTCCCCTGTCGTCGGAGCCGCCGCGAACAACCCCCGCCAGGCCGCCACCCGCGCCGTCGTCCGGGCGTCGAGGTCCTCGTGCGCGATCATGTGGGTCCCCGGCTCCAGCTCCGTGACGCGCGGGCGGCCGCCCTCCCAGGAGGTGACGCGGGCGCCGCCGGCCCATGCCTCGACGAGGTTGAATCCCAGCGTGGTGAGCGGATCGGGGAGCGCGGCGCCGGTCACGGAGCCGAGCACGAGCCCGCCCCGTGAGGTGGGCGCGGGAACGTCGGCGCCGCCCGCGCGGTTGAGAAGCACCGCGACCCGGTCGTCGGTATGGGCGAGCCACGCGCCGCCCGCGAGGACGTCCTGGATGCCGGACACGCCCGGATACTGCGGCCACCACGCCCCGAGCGGGCGCCACGGGCGGTGCGGATCCTCGTCCCGCACGGCCAGGATCCTGATGTCGCCGGCCCCCGGCTCGGGGACGCGAATGACCACGGTGCACATGCGGGGCAGCGTACCGGGGCAGAATCTATGCCATGTTCATCGTCCTAGGCGTCACCGGCGGGATCGCCGCGTACAAGGCCGTCCACCTCGTCCGGCTGCTCATCGGCGACGGGCACGACGTGCACGTCATCCCCACCGACGACGCGCTGCGGTTCGTCGGGCTGCCGACCTGGGAGGCGATCAGCCGCAACCCCGTCACGACGTCGGTCCACGACGACGTGCCTCGCGTGCGCCACGTCGCGCTCGGCCAGCGGGCCGATCTCGTGATCGTCGCCCCGGCGACGGCGAACACGCTCGCCTCCATGGCCGCGGGGTTGGCGTCGAACCTGCTGGGCACCACGCTGCTCGCCACGCGCGCGCCGGTGCTTGTCGCGCCCGCGATGCACACCGAGATGTGGAACCACCCGGCCACCGTCGCGAACATGGCGACGCTGCGCTCCCGGGGCGTCCGCGTCGTCGGACCCGCCGACGGACCGCTGACCGGCGGCGACTCCGGTCCGGGGCGGATGAGCGAGCCCGAGGAGATCCACGCGGCGGCGACGGCGCTGCTG
Source organism: Arachnia sp. (assembly GCA_035409265.1). Taxonomy (GTDB): domain Bacteria; phylum Actinomycetota; class Actinomycetes; order Propionibacteriales; family Propionibacteriaceae; genus Arachnia. The sequence goes on from DAONOU010000067.1 coordinate 3,380, forward strand.
GGACGAGGCCGCGACCTCGAAGGACTCACCGTCGCCGTGTCGGCGGGCGGCACCCGTGAGCCCATCGACCCCGTCCGCTACCTCGGCAACCGCTCCAGTGGCAGGCAGGGCGTCGCGCTCGCCAGGGCGGCGGCGGAGCGCGGCGCGACGGTGCTGCTCGCCGCCGCGAACATCGAGCAGGCGGTGCTCGCCGAGGCCGGCGGGGTGGAGACCGCGACGGCGGGCTCTGCGGCCGAGCTGGAGGAGGTCATGCGCGGGTTCGCGGGGCGCGCCGACGTCGTCGTCATGGCCGCGGCCGTCGCCGACTTCCGCGTCGCCGACGTCGCCCAGGGGAAGCTCACCAAGGAGGACGGCGGGATCCCCGCACTGGCGCTCGTCGAGAACCCCGACATCCTCAAGGGCCTCTGCGAACTCCGCCGCGAGGGGCAGACCATTGTCGGGTTCGCCGCCGAGACGGGCACCGGCGACGAGCTGCTGGAGCGCGGGCGCAGGAAGCGCCGTCGCAAGGGCGTGGACCTGCTGGCCGTCAACGAGGTCGGCTGGACCAAGGGGTTCGAGGCCGCCGACAACCACCTCTTCGTGCTCGACGCGACCGACGAGGTGGTGGCCGACGTCGCGGGCTCCAAGCGCGAGGTCGCCGACGCCCTCCTCGACGCGGTGAGGGATTGCCGCTCGTTGAGCCGACGCGTGAGCGCCAGCGAACCGTCGTGTCGAAACGAATAGACCGCTACACCGTCGGCCACGCCTCCCGGGGCATCGTCTCGTACCCGTGGAACTCGCGCGTGAACGAGCCGCTGCCCTGCGCGATGCCGCGCAGGTCGATGGGGTAGCTCACCAGCTCCAGCTGCGGGACCAGGGCCTCGACCGACGCGTTGCCCACGCCGTCCATGTCGCTGCCGAGTACCTGCGCGCGGCGTGAGCCGAGGTCGGTCAGGACGGCACCGAGGTACTGATCGGCGACGGTGACCCGCACCTTGTCCAGCGGCTCGAGCAGCCCGACCGAGCCCGAGGAGGCCGCGTCGCGCAGCGCCAACTGGCCCGCCACCTGGAACGCCATGTCGGAGGAGTCCACGGAGTGGGCCTTGCCGTCGTACAGCGTGACGCGGATGTCGACCATCGGCACGCCGAACGTGGTGCCTGCGGCCAACTGCTGGTGCAGCCCCTTCTCGACCGAGCCGATGTAGGCGCGCGGCACGGCGCCGCCGACGACCTTGTCCACGAACTCGAAGCCGGCCCCGCGGGGCAGCGGCTCGACCTGGATGTTGCAGACGGCATACTGGCCGTGTCCGCCGGACTGCTTCACGTTGCGTCCGAGGCCCTTGGCGCCGGACAGGAAGGTCTCCCGGAGGGCGACGCGGACGGGCTCCTCGGTGACCTTCAGGCCGAACCTGTCCGTGAGCCGGGCGAGGACGAGGTCCTTCTGGGCCTGGCCCATGACCCACAGGATCTGCTGCTCGGTCTCCGCGTTGCGGTCGAGCCGTACCGTCGTGTCCTCGACCGAGATCCGGTGCAGCGCGCCGGTCAGCTTGTCCTCGTCGCCGCGGGTGGTCGCGCGGACGGCGACGGGCAGCAGCGGCCGGGGCAGCTCCCACGGCTCGACGAGAGCGGGGCGCGACGGCGCCGACAGCGTGTCCCCGGTCTCCGCCTTCGTGAGCCGGGTGACGAGCACGATCTCGCCGGCGATCGCGGTCGACAGCGGCGCGAACTCGAGCCCCGAGGGGGCCGACAGCGGGCCGACGCGCTCCTCGTCGTCGTGGTCGGGGTGCAGCGGGTCGGGGTCGCTGCCGTAGAGCTCGCGATGGCCCGAGATGTGGACGACGTCGTCGCCCTTCAGCGTGCCGGAGAAGATGCGCACCAGCGAGGTGCGGCCGGAGAAGTTGTCCGACGTCGTGCGGATCACCTGCGCGACGAGCGGGCCGTCGGGGTCGCAGACCGTCTCCGGCAGCGTCGCGCCGTTCGGCGTGGTCACCGACGGCGTGGGGTGCAGCGTCGGGGCGGGGAAGCCGCGCTCGATCCAGCGCAGCAGCTCCTCGGTGCCCTTGTCGGACGTGGTGTGGGCGGGCAGGACGGGGAAGAAGCGGGCGCCGATCACCGCGCGCAGCAGGGACTCGTGCGCCTCCTCGACGGCGATCTCCTCGCCCTCGAGGTAGCGCTCCATGAGGTCGTCGTCGGCGACCTCCGTGATGATCGCCTCGAGCAGCGGCGCGCGCCGCTCCTCGATGAGCGCGAGTTCCTCGGGCGAGGAGTCGCGGGAGATGCGGGCACCGGAGGAGTAGTCGTGCGCGCGCTTGTTCAGCAGGGAGAGGTTGCCGACGTTCGCGCCGTCGACAGTCAGCGGGATGAGGGCGGGGATGACGCCGTCGCCGAACGCGTCGACGCAGGCCTCGACCATGTCGTCGAACGAGGCGCGGCCCTGGTCCAGCTTGGTGATCGCGATGATCCGCGGCATCGCGACCTGGGCGCACTCGCGCCAGAGCGCAACGGTCGTCGGGTCGATCTCGTCGCCGGCGGGCACCACGAACACGGCGGCGTCGGCGGCCCGGAGTCCGGCGCGCAGCTCGCCGACGAAGTCCGGGTGGCCCGGGGCGTCGAGGAGGTTGATCTGCACGTCGTTGGCCGGGATCGACGCCAGCGTGAGGGAGGCGCCGCGCTCGGGCGTGTCCCTCTCGCCGCGGTACCCGTCGACCCGGGCGCGGAGGAGATGTTCGAATAGGGTCGTCTTTCCCGAGCCGCTCGCACCCACCAGAACGACGTTACGCACGTCGTCCGGGGACGAGATGGCGATAGGGGAACTCGTCTTTGAGGCCATGGCCTAACCGTAGTGGGCCGGGCCGCCGCGCGGTCGCCGACCCCCCGAAGTCGTGCCGGTTCCGGCCTCGGAGCGGGGCCGCGGGGGCCGGCGCCTCCCGCGATTTGGCGACCGACCCCGTCCCGTCCTAAGCTAGGTAGCTGTTGCGCGCCGTGTGGCCTGTGCGGCCAATCGGTCGACGCCGAGGGCGCAGCACGCAAAAGTTCGCTGTGAATGGAAGTTGGTCTGCCTCCGTGTCTACGTACACCCCGAAGCCAGGCGAAATCGCCCGGAACTGGCACGTGATCGATGCCGAGGACGTCGTCCTCGGCCGTCTCGCCGTGGCCGCTGCGACCCTGCTCCGGGGCAAGCACAAGGCCACCTTCGCCCCCCATGTCGACGGTGGTGACTTTGTCGTCGTCGTCAACGCCTCCAAGGTCGCTCTGACCGGCAACAAGCGCTCCGACTCGATGCGGTACTCGCACTCGGGTCGCCCGGGCGGCCTGAAGTCGATCGCTATCGGCGACCTGCTCGAGAAGGATCCCCGCAAGGCCGTTGAGCGCGCCGTGTGGGGCATGCTGCCGAAGAACAAGCTGAGCCGTCAGCTGATCGGCAAGCTCAAGGTCTACGCCGGCCCGGAGCACCCGCACGCTGCCCAGCAGCCGCAGCCCTACGAGATCACCCAGATCGCCCAGTGAGTGAGAACCAGATGACTGACGTCGTGACCGAAGAGACCGTCGAGGAGATCACCCCCTTCGTCGACGAGCAGAACCGCGAGATCGCCTACCGCTCCGACGCGAACCCGGCCGCCGCTGCCGGCGCCGACGTTCGCCCCGCGGTCGTTGCCCCCGGCGCCGCGACGGGCCGCCGCAAGGAGGCCGTCGCCCGCGTCCGGATCGTCCCCGGCAGCGGCCAGTGGACCATCAACGGCCGCACCCTCGAGGACTACTTCCCGAACAAGATCCACCAGCAGCACGTCAACGAGCCCTTCGGCGTCGCCGGCGTCGTCGGCTCCTACGACGTGATCGCCCGCATCCACGGCGGCGGCAGCTCCGGCCAGGCCGGCGCGCTGCGCCTGGGCGTTGCCCGTTGCCTCAACGCGGTCGACACCGAGGCGTCGCGCCCCGCGCTGAAGAAGGCGGGCATGCTGACCCGCGACGCTCGCATCATCGAGCGCAAGAAGGCCGGCCTCAAGAAGGCCCGCAAGGCCCCGCAGTATAGCAAGCGCTGATTCTGGTCGCCGGACGCCCGCCCCTCACTTTTGGGTCGGGCGTCTTTGCGTTGGTCGTCTCCGACCGGCGAACGAGGGTAAGAGGGGCGTCCGGCGAAACCAATGGATGGGGACGACCTCCTCAACCAACCGCGCAACCCGAGTGAGCGATAGGGTGTCCGGCGTGACTCGACTTTTTGGAACCGACGGTGTGCGCGGCGTCGCGAACACGGACCTGACCGCTGAGCTGGCGCTCGACCTCTCGGTCGCCGCGGCCCACATCCTGGGGGAGGCCGGCGCGTTCGGCGGCCGGCGACCGCTCGCCGTCGTGGGGCGCGATCCGCGCGCCAGCGGCGAGTTCCTCGAGGCCGCGGTCGTCGCCGGTCTCGCGTCCGCAGGCGTCGACGTCGTCCGCCTCGGCGTGGTTCCGACTCCCGCCGTCGCGTACCTGGTCGGCGACATGGAGGCCGACCTCGGCGTCATGATCTCCGCGTCCCACAACCCCATGCCGGACAACGGCATCAAGTTCTTCTCCAAGGGCGGCGTCAAGCTCGACGACTACCTCGAGGACGCCATCGAGGCCCGGATGGGCGAGCACTGGGAGCGTCCCACAGGCGCGGCCGTCGGGCGGATCCGCACGGACCTCGGCGCCATCGAGGCCTACGTGGCCCACCTCGTCGCCTCGCTCGGCTCCGAGGGCTCGCTGCAGGGCCTGAAGGTCGTGATCGACGCCGCGAACGGCTCGGCCTCGATGTCCGCGCTGGAGGCGTTCGCCGCGCAGGGCGCGCAGGTCGTGCCGATCCACGCGGAACCCGACGGCATCAACATCAACGACGGCTGCGGCTCCACCCACATGGGCGACCTCCAGGTCCGCGTCGTCGAGGAGGGCGCGGACCTGGGCATCGCGCTCGACGGCGACGCCGATCGCTGCCTCGTCGTCGACCACGAGGGCAACCTCGTCGACGGCGACCAGATCCTCGCGATCCTGGCGGTCGCGCTGAAGGAGGACCATCGCCTGTTCTCCGACACGCTCGTGGCGACGGTGATGAGCAACCTCGGCCTCACCAACGCCATGCGCGAGCACGGGATCCGCGTCGACCACACGAAGGTCGGCGACCGGTACGTGCTCGAGTCGATGAACGCGAACGGGTTCGCGCTCGGCGGCGAGCAGTCCGGCCACGTGATCATCTCCGAGTTCGCGAACACCGGCGACGGCACGCTGACCGGCCTCCACCTCGCGGCCCGCATGATGGCCACCGGCAAGACGATGAAGGAGCTCGCCTCCGTCATGACGATCCTGCCGCAGGCCATGATCAACGTGCGCGGCGTCGACAAGCTGCGCGCAGGCATCGACGCCGAGGTGCAGGCCGCGGTCTCGTCGGTCGCCCGGCAGCTCGGCGACAACGGCCGTGTGCTCCTGCGCCCCTCGGGCACGGAGCCCGTCGTCCGGGTCATGGTCGAGGCGCCCACCGACGAGGAGGCGAAGGCCCACGCGGAGTTCCTGGCGGAGAAGGTGAAGTCGCGGCTGGCGCTGTGAGGGTAGGGTTTGTGCTCCCAACTGGATAAGGACTCTCGATGCTCGCTGACCCCGTCGATCAACGCCGACTGCTCACCCTCGCCGACCTCGACTCGGAGATGGCCCGGGTGCAGCACACGGCCCGGACGCTGCCGCAGCACGCGGCGATCGCGGAGCTGATGGCGAACCGGCAGACGGCCGGCGACGAACTGGTCGCCTCAGACACGGAGGTCGAGGATCTCGGGGCAGCGGTGCGGAAGGCGGAGGCTGACCTCCTCCCCGTGCGGAGCAGGCTCGAGCGGGAGAGGCAGCGGATCGCCGACGGGTCGGTCGTCGACGCGAAGATCCTGCGTTCCCTGACCGAGGAGGTCGAGCACGTCCAGCGCCGCATCACCGAACTCGAGGACGCCGAGCTGGAGTTGATGGGGCAGCTGGAGGAGGCCACCGAGCGGCGTGACAAGGTCGCGGCGGCGAAGGAGCAGATCGACGTCAAGCTTCGGGCGGAGGTCGCGGCGCGAGACGAGGCGGTCGCCGCGCTGCGCCAGGAGGGGGCGGACCTCGCCGCGACCCGCGGCCCCATTGCGTCGCTGATCCCGAAGGATCTGGGCGCGCTGTACGAGAAGCTGCGCGCCAACACCGGCCTCGGTGCAGCGATGCTGCGTGCCGGACGCTGCGGCGGGTGCCAGCTGGAGGCGACGATCGCGGACCTCGACGCCTACCGGCGCGCCCCTGCCAACCAGGTTCTGCGTTGCGTCGAGTGCGATCGCATCCTCGTGCGGACCCCGGAGTCGGGGCTCTGACGTGCCCGCCGCGCCCGTGCGTCTCTCCGGCCCGCCGGAGCCCGCGCGGGCTGCCATCGAGGCGCTGAGGCTTCGCCTCGGTCTCCCCGACGCCTTTCCCGCCATCGTGCTCGCGGAGGCCGAGGAGGCTGCGGCCCGCAGGCCGGAGGGATACGCGGACCTCACGGACGTCGAGTTCGTGACGATCGACCCGGCGGCCTCGAAGGACCTGGACCAGGCGCTCCACGTCGCCCGGGACGGTGACGGGTATCTGGTTCGCTACGCCATCTCCGACGTCGCGTTCTTCGTCCGGCCGGGCACCGAGCTGGAGCGCGAGACCCACCGCCGGGGACAGACGAAGTACGCGCCCGGCGCCCGGATCCCGCTGCATCCGCCGATCCTGAGCGAGGGCGCGGCGTCGCTCCTGGCCGACGGCGTCCCGCGGCCGGCGATGGTCTGGGAGCTGTTCCTCGACGGCGAGGGCGAGCTGCGCGATGTCGGCCTGGTCCGGGCGCTGGTGCGCAGCCGCGCGAAGCTCAGCTACCAGGGCGTGCAGCGAGACCTCGACGCCGGGAAACTCCACCCGAGCGTCACGCTGCTGCCCGAGGTGGGGGAGTTGCGGCTGAGGAGGGAGATCGAGCGCGGTGGCGCGTCGCTGAATCTTCCGGACCAGGAGATCGTGGCCGACGACGGCGCGTGGGACCTCGCATTCCGGCAGCTCACCCGGGTCGAGGAGTACAACGCGCAGATCTCGCTGCTGGCGGGGTTCGCCGCGGCGCGCACGATGATCGACGGCGAGATCGGGATTCTCCGCACCCTCCCTCCGGCGGAGGAGGACGCCGTGGAGAGGCTGCGCCGCGCCGCTGCAGCGCTCGGCATCGGCTGGCCCGCCGACCGGACGTACGCGGAGATGCTGCGAACCCTCTCCCCGGACCGGCCGCGGGACCTCGCCTTCCTCACGCGCTGCACGAGCCTCTTCCGCGGAGCCGGCTATCTCGCCTTCGAGCGCGAGCTTCCCGATGGGAACCTCCTGCACGGCGCGCTCGCCGCCCCCTACGCACACACCACCGCGCCGCTGCGTCGGCTCGTCGACCGCTACTCGCTGGAGATCTGCCATTCGCTCCTGAACCGCCTGGCGATCCCCGACTGGGTGAGCGCCGCGCTGCCGGGGCTGCCATCGGAGATGTCGGAGACCGGGCGCGCGGCCAGCGCCTACGAGCGCGGCGTGCTCGACATCGCGGAGGCGCTGGTCCTCTCCGGCCACAGGGGAGAGGTCCTCGGGGGAGTCGTCACCGACGTGAACCAGAAGACGGACATCGTGACCGTCCAGATCCAGGATCCCGCGGTCGAGCTGCGCGTCGCGAACGGTCGCAAGAGGCCAGGCGAGCGCATCCGGGTCCGGGTCGACGCCGTCGACGTCCTCGGTGAGCACAGCGCAGCCACCCTCGGACGCCTCG
>DAONOU010000068.1:0-11112 GCA_035409265.1 Arachnia sp.
CGGGTAGCCGAGCGACTTGATCCCCGCGACGGCGATGATCGGCCCGGAGAGGATCGCGCCGATGCGGCGCGTGTTCATGAACAGCCCGGTGGCCAGCCCTGGCCGGGGGATGATCTGCTGGAAGAGGGTCATGCCGATCCCGGAGATCGCGGCGAAGAACCACGCGTTCAGCAGTTGAACGGCCAGCAGCGTTGCCGGGTCGCGCAGGAAGACGAGCGCGACGTAGTAGACGATGCCCGCCACGCACCCGCTGATCAGCAGCGCGGAGGAGGGGAATCGTCGGCCGCTGCGGGGACTCCCGCCGAACGGGTGCGATTCGAAAGCCCGTGCTCATCGGTCGAACTGGTCGAGGTGTTCTTCGACGACCACATTGTCGAGGTATTCGTCAACGGCGGTGAGTCGGTGGGGACTGTCTTGTTCGATACGGGAGGAGAAGCCCGAGGTGTCGCGTTCGCACCCACCGCGGATTGCGCACTACTGAGGGCGAGCCTGCACGGCTTCGAGAAGCAGCGCGCAGGTTAGCGAAGAGCGCGACGGGGCGTGCGGCGTATCTGAGACGCACCGCGTCCGAGGTCGTCGCTCAGAACCTGATCTCGCCGGTCGTCAGGGCTTGCTTGTACTGGTCGATGACCTCCTGTGCCCGGCTGTGCGACTCGATGAATCCGCGAGCGTCGGGATGGACCATGGCGGCGATCTCCAGGATGTCGTCGTAGATGCTCTGCAGTGGCGAGCGGTATATCGGCTCATGATGAGCGATGCGGTTGCGCAGGACGCGGATATCGTCGAGGCAGGCGTGGATGTACTTGCGGCGCCGGTCGCCGCGGTGCGGGAAGGCGTGCTGGAGACGCGGTTGCCACAGGGTGGTCTCGTAGTCGAACAGGCGGTCGCGGGGCACGCCTCCGCTGGTGAGGCCGACCCAGAGTCCGAATGAGGTGGCCGCGACGACTTGGTCGCTGCTCGGGTTCGGGGTCCCTCGGCGTTGCAGGGTGGAGATGGCCGAGTCGATGGCCTCCTGCTCGTTGCGGCAGAGGTGGACTCGTGTGTCCGACCACCAGTCTCCTTGGCCGGTGCGCTCGACGAGTCGGTCGTGGATGGTATTTCGCACGGCGATCTCGAGGATGCTGATCGGACCCCATAGCGCCGAGCAGGCGGCGAGGTTCCAGGTGTAGAGCCGCAGTGCGAGCTTGCGGTCGCCGTTGTAGCGTGCAAGGTAGGGGGCGAAGCGCGCTTCGCTGAGCAGCCCGTCGAGGCCATCAGGGGCCGCACCAGCGTCCACGCGTTCTCCCTAGAAAGACTGATGCCCCGGGAGTCCGAGCCGTGAGGCTCGAATGGTCACCGGGGCGTTACATGCCTAAGACTAGCCGAAGCAAGCTCGGCCCTCAAGACGGACGGCGAGTGTGCCGGGTGGGGGCCCTACCGGTCCTGAGCGGCCTGTTCGCGAATCTTGTCCAGGGCGTCGTTGAAGCCGTCGGCGCAGCCGCTGGCCCCGGCGATGACGCCGACCCCAAAGCCGGCGATCGGCTTGCCGACCAACGCCTACGGCCTCTACACCTCCACGATGGACACGCGCTGGATCGACAAGGACGGCAACGCCGCCTTCAACTTCGGCCGCTACGACAACCCCAAGGTCACCGAAGCGCTGAACACCTACGCCTCCGCCTCCTCCGACGAGGAGCGCACCGAGGCGCTGCGCGTGATGCAGACGGCGTTCGTCGAGGACATCCCCGCGATCACGCTGGGCGCGCACCCGCTGCTCGGCCAGTACAACACCCGCAACTACGTGGGCTGGCCCGACGCGGACAACCCGTACGCCTCGGGTGATCCGACGCAGCCGAACATCGTCCTGATCCTGCAGAAGCTGCAGCCGGCGAGCTGACGCACGTGCCTCGGCGGGGGGTGGATCAGTCCACCCCCCGCTGGGCACGACGACGATGAAAGCGAAGACTCACCGATGAGCAACACTCTTCTTTCCGTGCGCGACTTCTCGGTCGTGTACGACGTCGACCCGCCGGTGCGTGCTGTCACGGACGTCAGCATCGAACTGCAGCGCGGCGAAATCCTTGGCCTGGCCGGCGAGAGCGGCTGCGGCAAGACCACCCTCGCCTACGGCATCCAGCGGCTGCTGAAGCCCCCGGCGGTCATCACCGGCGGCGACGTGATCCTGCACGACGCCTCCGGCACCGATATCGACATCAACGGCCTCGACGCCGCGCAGATGCAGAGGTTCCGCTGGGACAAGATCTCGATGGTGTTCCAGGGCGCGATGAACGCGCTGAACCCCGTCGCGTCGATCGGCAAACAACTGGAGGACGTGTTCATCGTCCACCGCCCAGACCTGTCGAAGAAGCAGCGCCTCGCAGAGGTCGCCGAGCTGCTCGAGATCGTGAAGGTGGGAGCCGATCGTTCCCGCTCCTACCCGCACGAGCTCTCCGGCGGCATGCGCCAGCGCGTGATGATCGCGATGGCGCTGGCGTTGCGCCCTCAGCTGATGATCATGGACGAGCCGACGACCGCCCTCGACGTCCTCGTGCAGCGCGAGATCCTCAAGCAGATCTCGGCGCTGCGGCACCAGTTCGGTTTCACGGTGGTCTTCATCACGCACGACCTGCCGCTCCTGCTGGAGATCTCGGACCGCATCGCGATCATGCGCGCGGGCGAGATCGTCGAGCTGGGGACCTCCGAGCAGATCTGGACGAACCCGCAGAACGACTACACCAAGACCCTGCTGGCGTCGTTCCCGCGCCTCACGGGGGAGAAGGGAGTCGTGGCCCGATGACGAAGCTCGACTTCAACAACGTGACCAAGATCTACAACGTGCGCGGCGCGGGCCAGATCAAGGCCCTCGACGACGTGAGCTTCACCCTCGAGTCGCGCCAGACGATCGGGCTCGTCGGCCAGTCCGGCAGCGGCAAGTCGACGATCGCGAAGATCCTCACCGGACTCGAGGTCCAGACGCGCGGCGAGGTGCTCCTCGACGGCGCGCCGGTCCCGACCCGCGGCACGGGCCTTCGGAGGTACCGGCAGCAGCTGCGCATGGTCTTCCAGGACCCGTTCGCCTCGCTGAACCCGTACCACACGATCCGCCACCACATCGAGCGACCGCTGCGCCTCGACAACGTGGTCCCGAAGGACCAGATCGACGCCGAGGTGCGCCGCCTGCTCGGGCGCGTGCGCCTCGTGGCGAACGACGTCATCGACCGCCGCCCGCACGAGCTGTCCGGCGGCCAGCGCCAGCGCGTCGCCATCGCCCGCGCGCTCGCCTCGCGCCCCTCTCTGCTCATCGCCGACGAGCCGGTCTCGATGCTCGACGTGTCGATCCGGCTGGGGGTCCTCAACCTGCTGGCCGACCTGCAGAAGGAGGAGGGCCTCGGCGTCCTCTACATCACGCACGACCTGGCGACGGCGCGTCACTTCAGCGACGAGATCATGGTGCTCAACCAGGGGAGGGTCGTCGAGCACGGCCCCGCCGACGACGTCATCCTCAACCCGCAGGACCCCTACACCAAGAGCCTCCGCGAGGCCTCCCCCGACCCGGAGAAGCACTTCGCACAGGCCACGAGCATCCTGGGAGGTGCCGAATGAACGCCGATCCCACCCGCGCGGTCGACGTCGTCGACCCCGACAGCCCCGACATCGATCCCCTCGAGGTCGGCACGACGGCCACGAAGGTCCACAAGGCGAAGGCCCGCGTGCCGTGGCGCTTCCTCGGGAAGCGCGCGGCCTTCTACCTGTTCACCTTCTGGGCAGCGTTGACCATCAACTTCTTCCTGCCCCGCATGATGAAGGGCGACGCGGTCAGCGCGTACCTGGCGCGCAACCAGAACATCAGCCAGGAGGCGGCGGACGCGCTGCGCGCCCTGCTCGGCCTCGACACGGACAAGACCCTGTGGCAGCAGTACCTCGACTACTGGGCCCTCCTGCTCCGCGGCGACCTCGGCATCTCGCTGTCGCACGGCCTTCGTCCGGTGTCCGAGGTGATCTCCGGGGCGCTTCCGTGGACCATCGGGCTGGTCGGCATCGCCACCGTGATCGCCTTCACCGTCGGCACGGTCGGCGGCGCGTTCATCGGCTGGAGGCGCGGAAGCAAGCTCGACCTGCTGATCCCGCTGACCACGTTCCTCAACACCATCCCGTACTTCTGGCTCGGCCTGCTGGCGATCACGGTCTTCTCCGTGAACCTCGGCTGGTTCCCGATCGGCAAGGCGTTCGGTGTGGGGAAGTCGCCCGAGTGGTCGTGGGAGTTCATCTCCTCCGTGATCCACCACGGGACCCTGCCCGCGCTCACGATCGTCCTCGCGTCGCTCGGCGGCTGGATGCTCGGCATGCGCAACATGATGCTGACGGTCCTCGACGAGGACTACATCACGGTCGCCCAGGCGAAGGGCATGCCGAACAGCCGCGTGCTGTGGCGCTACGCGGCGCGCAACGCCGTCCTGCCGCAGATCCAGAGCTTCGCGCTGTCGCTGGGCTTCATCGTCGGCGGCACGGTCGTCATGGAGATGGTGTTCAGCTATCCCGGCGTCGGAAAGATGCTGCTGGACGCCACCAACGCCAAGGACTACGCGCTGATGCAGGGGGTGTTCCTCATCATCACGTTGTCGGTGCTGTTCGCGAACATCGCCGCCGATGTCGCATACGCCTTCCTCGACCCACGTACCCGCCAGACGGAGGCCTGAGCCATGAGCACACAACAAGTTGTCGATGCCAGCGCCGCCGTTCCCGCTGACCCGCCCCCGCCGCCTGCGACGCTCCGCAGCAGGATCGGTTCCGCCTTCGCGATGTCTGGCCGCCGCCCTCAGTAGCGCGCGTTGCGCAGCACCGGGAGCTGCTCGCGGACGCGGTCGACGTCGTCGGCGTCGATGTCCACGAAGGCCAGTTCCGGCGCCTCGCCGAGCTCGAGGAGGACGGTGCCCGTCGGGTCGACGACCATCGAGTGTCCGACCCCGGTAGGCGGGCCGGGCACGTCGACGTCGCCGACCGCGGCCTGGCCGATGGCGATGATGAAGCATGTCGAGTCCATCGCCCGCGCGATCGCGGCCGAGCGCCACTGATGAACCTTGTGCGGGCCCGGGGCCCAGGAGGCGGCCACGAGGATGGCATGCGCGCCCGAGCGGCCGAGCGCCGTGTACAGGCCGGGGAAGCGGACGTCGTAGCAGACGGTGAGGCCGACGCCGTAGTGACCGGCGCGGACGATGACCGGCTCGCGCCCCGGCGCGATGTGCCTCGACTCGGTGTTGCCCAGCGCGTCGAACAGGTGGATCTTGTCGTAGCGCCCCTCCGCGTGCCCGGTCACGAGCACGGTGTTGTGCACGCGCCCGTCCGAGGACGTGGTGAACATGCCGACGGCGATGCTGATGCCCAGCTCGCTGGAGATCCCCCGCACGGCCGTCGCCCAGGGCCCGTCGAACGGCTCGGCGACCTCGCGGGAGGGCCGGGCGAAGGAACACATCGTCGCCTCGGGGAACACGACAACGACCGCGCCGCCGTCGGCGGCGCGCCGGGCGTGGTCGCGGATCAGGTCGAGGTTCGCGGCAGGATCCGTCGTTGAGGCCACTTGGGCGAGGGCGATGCGCATGGCGGAACTCTGGCGCTTTTTGGCGTTGTTATCAAGGGTTGCCCGCTGGTTGAGCGCTCGTCCCTCGCGGCCTGGCTCGACCAGCGGCAAAAGTCGGCTCAATCAGCGGTGGGGTCACCAGCGGTTGTGGACGTCCTCGCCGAAGCCGACGATGTCCTCGAACGCGACGACCTCCGTGCCGGTGTCGAACGTGCCGACCCAGTGCCCGAACACCTGGTCGGTCCGGGAGGAGAGGACACCGAAGTCCGAGGCGGACCTCTTGTTGTGGAAGGGGACGAGCGTCGCGTCCAGTCCGCCGCCGACGACGCGCCAGGGGCGGCGCCAGTCGGCCAGGTCGTAGCTCCACTCGACGGGCGCGCTGATCTTGATGAGACGCCCGTCTAACAACACGGAGTTCTCCGTCGAGCCCGTCCCGTCCGTCCAGCGCGCGCCGACCTGAAGGCCGAACACGCGCCCGTCCGGCAGCCGGCCCGAGCCCGCGCCCCAGTTCCAGACGACGTCGCGCGGCCAGCGGCCCCGGCCGTGGTCGAGCACCGCCCAGGACTGGCCCTCGGGCACCTCGTGAATCACGCCGTCGACGGTGACCGTCCCGAAGGCGGGGCGGGCGACGTCCTTGACGGTGTACTGGAACCTGGTCGCGCTCCACGGCACGACGACCGCCAGGCGCTCGTGGCCCGGCGGGCGCAGCGCCACGACGTCGAACCCCGCGCCGGGGAGGTCGGCGCGCAACCGCGTGCCGCCCGGGACCTCGTCGACGGTGATCCGCAGCCCGTTGGCCTTGGCGGTCGCGACGCCGTCGGTGGAGCGCGCCCTCGGCCAGCCCGCGGCGCGCAGCGCCCGCCCGCCCTCGAGGTTCGCGGGTAGCCGCACGCCGCGTCCGCCCGGGCCGATCCCGGTGTGCCCGAGGCTCCGTCCCGTGTCGCGCTCGTGGATCCAGATCTCGTTGACGCTGGCGAAATCCAGCGAGGAGACGGTCAGCGCCAGGATGTGTGTCGGCGTGATGACATTCCAGTACTCCCAGCGCTTGTTGCGGCCCCAGGACCTTCCGCCGTCGATGCCGGAGGTGTCGACGATCGCGTCGCGCGCCCAGCCGTGCGCGGCGGGGTTGAAGCGGCCGTCCGCGCCGACCAACGCGACGGGGGCGGTGAGCTCCCTCTCGACGACGCGGGTGCGCTCCCGGAACGCCGCGCGCAGCCGCTCGTTCGTCGCCCGCACCCGTCCGGCGGGCAGCTTCACGACCCGCCGGTCGTAGGTGACCAGGCCGTTCACCTCCTCCTCGACGTCGCCGAGCTGCGTGTAGATCAGCGCCGAGAGACCCTCGCGGATCGACGGCGCGACCTGCTCGTCGGCGAGCCTCTCGAACGCGTCGCTCAGCGCCGCGGCGTCGTCGTAGCTTCGATAGGCGCCGAAGATGTCCTCGCCCCAGAGGTGCCCGGGGACGGCGAGCCCGTAGCCGCCGTACTCGGTCAGCGCGGCGACGCGCCCGTCGTGGCGCCACGAGGAGCCCTTGATCCGCTGGAAGTAGATGTGGCGCGACTCCAGGTCGCCCGCGCCCTGATCGTGCCAGCCCGAGGCGTGGTCAACGGGGCGCGTCGGGTCGAGCGCGCGGACCTCCTTGGCGACGGCGGCCGCGTCGAACTGGCCCCAGCCCTCGTTGAAGGGCACCCACAGCGAGACGCACGGCGCGCCGCGGAGGTGCTCGACCATCGCGCTCAGCTCTGAGCGGCTCGACTCCCGACCCTCGGCGTCGCCGCGGCCGAACCAGCGGTACCTGCGGTCACCGATCCGCGGCGAGGCGATCGCGGGCGCGGTGACCACGGCGTCGCTGTAGTGGGTGCCGCCGTTGACGTGGTCCTGCCACACCAGCATCCCGAGGCGGTCGCAGTGGTGGTACCACCGCAGCGGCTCGACCTTGATGTGCTTGCGGAGCGTGTCGAAGCCCATCGACTTCGCCAGCTCGACGTCGTACGCGAGGGCCTCGTCGGTGGGGGCCGTGTACCCGCCGTCGGGCCAGTAGCCCTGGTCGAGGAGGCCGACGGGGAGGTGGGGCTCGCCGTTCAGCAGCAGGTGCGGGCGGCCGTCGGGCCCCGTGCCGACGCCGAAGGAGCGCATGCCGACATAGCTCGTCACCCGGTCCTCGCCCAGGGCGACCTCGACGTCGTACAGGAACGGGTCGTCCGGGCTCCAGGCCCGGATGGGGGCGGGCAGGCTGACCCGCGTCGGCACCCCGACCCGCACCCGGCGAGTAACCGCTCCCTGAGGAGCGGCGAGGGACGAGCCGCGTCTCGAAGGGTCCGTTGCCGGCCCGAGAATCGTGACCTCCGCCTCCTGCCCCGGGGCGGCGTGCGCGCTCTCGACCAGCACCTCGACCTCGCCGCTTGCCAGGTGCGGCGTCAGCACCAGCCGGTCGACGGCGACCGTCGGCAGCTCCTCCAGCCACACCGTCTGCCAGATCCCCGACTGCGGCGTGTACCAGATGCCGCCGCGCCGGGTGCGCTGCTTGCCGCGCGAGAGCCAGGAGTTGTCGGTCACGTCGCGGACGGCGACGGTCAGGGTGTGCGACCTGCGGTCGCCGAGCGCCTCGGTGATGTCGATCGTGAACGGCAGGTAGCCGCCGGTGTGCGACCCGACCTCCACGCCGTCGACGGCGATCCTGCACGACTGGTCGACGGCGCCGAAGTGCAGCAGCACGCGCCGGCCCTCGGTGCGGGCGGCCGTGAACCGGCGCTGGTACCAGAGGATCTCGTCGGGCTGCAGCTGATGGACGACGCCCGACAGCGGGGTCTCGGGCGAGAACGGCACGACGATCTCGCCGCGCCACCGCCTCGGCGCCCCCGCGGGGTGGGGGACGGCTGTCGGGTCGCCGTCGACGAACGGGGTGACGGCGTAGCTCCACGGCCCGTTCAGGATGGTCCAGCCGGGCCGCACCAACTGCGGGCGCGGGTGCTCGGGCAGGGGCTGCTCGCGGTTGACCGTCGCGGTCCAGGGGGTATCGAGGGTCATGGCCTCTCCTCGGGTAGGCGCCGCAACCACGTTACCGGCACGGCGACGAGCAGGGCGATGGCCGCGGCGAACAGGAACATCCAGGGGGTGGGGACTTGGCGCTCGACGCCGAGGTCGACGTAGGTCTCGTTGGCGCCGACGATGACCGCGGCGCCGATGAACGGGCCGACGACCATGGGTACGAGCACGAGCGCGACCATGCGCAGCCCCTGCACCATGCCGACTCGACCCGCGGGGGTGTGGTCGCGCACCGTCGCAGCGGCGGCCGCGCCGGCGCCCAGCATGCCGCCCATCATGACGGTGCCCGCGACGATCACAGACACCAGCCCGCGGGCGAGGAACATGCCGACGAGCCCGGCGAGCAGCAGGGCCGTCAGCGGGAGGATGGCGCGGACCTTGCCGACCCGGTCGATGAACCGTCCCGCGGCGACGCTGAGCGCCGAGGCCAGGATCAGCACGACGCCCAGCGCCAGCGCGTAGGCGTCGATCCGCAGGAACCGCTGGAGGTAGATGATCAGGTAGGGAAGGTAGACCTGCGAGGAGACGCCGAGGATCGCCACGGCGAGCAGCGTGACGTACAGCCGCGGGTGCGCGCGCATCGTCGAGGGGCGCAGGCCGTGGACGAGGCTCGCGAGGTAGCCGTCGGCGACCCGCTCGAGCGGTCGGCGGTCTCGGACGAGGAACCACGCGACGACGCCGACGGCCGCGGTCGTCGCGCCGACGATCCCGAAGAAGAGTTCCCAGTCCCCGCGCTGGGTGAGGCCGTCGAGCAGCCCGAAGACGATCAGCATCGAGACGAGCGGAAGGGTGGCGAGCACGCCGTCGACCCGGCCGCGGTTCGCGGGCGTCGTGGAGTCGGTCACCCAGGCGTTGAACGCGGCGTCGTTGGCGCCCGAGCCGAAGAGGCTCATCACGCAGTCGAGGACGACGATGGTGACGACGGCGACCCCCACCGCCCGCGCGGCCTCCGGCGCGCCCAGCGCCACGCCGTCGGGCAGTTGTGGCCTGACCAGGCCGAACGCCGCGGTCGTCGCTCCCCAGAGGACGTAGCCGACGGCGATGAACTCGCGTCGCCTTCCCACCCTGTCGGACCAGGCGCCGACGGCGAGCGTCGACGCCGTCGCGGCCACCGCCGAGGCGGCCACGAGCACGGCGATGACCGTCGGGTCGGTCGTGATCGTGTTGTAGACGAACACGTTGAGGTACATGTTCTCGATGGTCCACGCGAGCTGGCCGACCAGCCCGACGAGCACGACGGTGGCCCAGGCGCGGGCGCCGAGCGCGGGGGGAGTGGCGGTCATGGTCCTCTTCGTCGAGCGAGCTGTCCCGTCATCCTATCGAGCTATCGAGCCTGCCCGGGGCCCGGCCGGTGCTGCCGCGTTGTGCATGGACTCGATATATGGTTATCCTGTAACCAGTTACTCAATAACCATGGGAGATGTTCGATGTCGGTCAAACATGCGATGCTCGCTCTGCTCTCGGCGGAGCCCTCGTCGACCTATCGGCTGCGCAAGCGGTTCGACGCCTCGACCGGCCAGACCTGGCCGCTGAACATCGGGCAGGTCTCGACGACCCTCAACCGGCTGGAGCGCGACGGCCTGGTCGAGCACGATGAGCCCGTGGATGACGGGACCGGCGGGGGACAGCCCTGGCGCCTCACTCCGGCCGGGCGGGCCGAGCTCGCCGCGTGGTGGGCGCGCCCGGTGATCGCCGAGCAGCGCGGGCGCGACGAACTGGTGGTCAAGCTCATGCTCGCGACGATCGCCCCCGGGGTCGACGTCGAGGCCTTGGTCCAGGTGCAGCGCGCGGCCACGCAGCAGACGATGCACGACCTGACGCGCCTGCGCCGCGAGGTCGAGGCGCACGACCTCGTCGGGCGGCTGGTGCTCGATCACCATCTCTTCATCGCGGAGGCCGAGCTGCGCTGGCTCGATGACGTCGAGGGCAGCGTCGCGCGCTCGGCCCACGCGGGCGGTCGCCCAGCCCCGGCGAGCGGCGAGGACGAGCCCCTGGCCGCGGCGCCGGCGGGCGCGAAGGGCACGCGATGAGTGCGGCGCCGCAGGGCGCCCCGATCCTGCACCTGCGGCAGGCCGGGCGCGTGCACGGCGAGGGCGCCAGGCGGGTGCAGGCGCTCGACGGCGTGGACCTCGCGGTCGCCGCCGGCGAGTTCGTGGCCATCATGGGGCCGTCGGGATCGGGCAAGTCGACGCTGCTGAACCTCGCGGGCGGGCTCGACTCGGCGACCTCGGGCGAGGTGTTCGTCGAGGGGGTGTCGCTCGCCGGGGTGAGTGCGGCTGGGCGCGCCGAGCTGCGTCGCCGCTCCGTCGGCTACGTCTTCCAGGACTTCAACCTGCTGCCGGGGCTCACCGCCGCCGAGAACGTCGCCTTCCCCCTGGAACTCGACGGATGGGGCCGCGGGAAGGCCTTCGACGCGGCCCGCGGGGTGCTCGGCGAGTGCGGCATCGCGGAGCTGGCGGATCGGCGGCCGGAGGAGATGTCGGGCGGTCAGGCGCAGCGCGTCGCGATCGCCCGGG
>DAONOU010000069.1:0-10839 GCA_035409265.1 Arachnia sp.
CAGCGTGTCGCCGTGCGAGACGAGCAGGACCTGGTCGTCGTCGGCGAACTCGGCACGCAGCTCGTCGACCAGGACGCGGAGCCTGGCAGCGACGTCGGCCATCGACTCTCCCCCGCCCCAACGCACCTCCGAGACGTGCGCGCCCTCGGGCGTCGCCTCCTCCTCGAGCTCGCTGTAGTGCTTGCCCTCCAGCGATCCGAGGCCCTGCTCGCGCAGCAGCGTCGTCTCACGCACGGGCAGCCCGTGCGCATCGGCGACGACGTCGGCGGTCTGCCGGGCGCGCACCTGGTCGCTGCTGAGGACGGCGGCGAGCGGTACACCCGCCAGCCGCTCGCGGGCCTCCCGGGCCTGGCGGACGCCGTCGGCTGTCAACGGCACGTGATGCGTCTGCCCCTGCACGCGCTCCTCGACGTTCCACACCGACTGGCCGTGGCGGAGGAGGTGCAGGATCACGGGCGTAGCCTACCGACCGCTCCGCGATAGGCTGCGGGCACCCCAATCCGGCGCAGGAAGTGAAGGAGCGACGGTGATCCTTGTCCTCGGCGGCACGACGGAGGGGCGCGAGCTGTGCGCCGAACTCGACCGGCGCGGGGTCGCCAACCTGATGTCGCTGGCCGGCCGCACCGCGGACCCGCTGCTCTCGGAGTCCGTCCGGGTCGGCGGGTTCGGCGGGGTCGACGGGCTGCGCCGCTTCCTCGTCGAGAACGACGTCGCCGCCGTCGTCGACGCCACGCACCCGTTCGCCGCGGGGATCACCCGCAACGCCGCCGAGGCCTGCACGGCGCTCGGCGTGCGGCTGATCCGCGTGGACCGCCCAGGCTGGTCCGCCCATCCGCACGCCGGCTGCTGGGTGTGGGTCGAGGATCACGAGGCCGCCGCGTCCGCCGTCGTCGCGCTCGGGTCGGGCCGGGTCCTGCTGACGGTGGGTCGGCAGCACACGCTCGACTACTCCCCCGCGCTCGACGGCCACTTCGTGCTCGCCCGGGCCGCGGAGCCGCCGTCGGGGGCGCTCCCGATGAGCTGGCGGCTGGAGCTTGCCCGCGGGCCGTTCCCGCTCGACGGCGAGCGCCGCCTGTTCGCGGAGCACCGCATCGACCGCCTCGTCACGAAGGACTCCGGAGGCGAAGCGACCTCCGCCAAGCTGACGGCGGCCGACGAGGCGGGCGCCGTCGTCGTCATGATCCGACGCCCCGCGCCTCCGGACGGCGTGGAGCTGGTGCCCGACGCCGCGGGTGCGCTGCGCGTGCTGATCTGAGGCGGCTACCGGGCCAGCGCGACGGCCGCCGCGGACCGCGCCGCGCGCATGCGGCGGATCGCATAGATGACGACGTTGGCCACGGTCGAGAGCACCATGAGGCCCGCGCAGATGATGAGGGCCCAGTCGAGCTGCACGACGCCGAAGATCCACCACATGGTCTGGATGAGGCAGAACACGAGCAGGAACACCACGGAGACGCCGGTGAGGTCCGGCTCGAAGAGGAGATCGCGCGTCTGGGCGAACTGCCCGATCAGCTGCGGGACGGCGACGATCAGGCCGAACGCCACGGCACCAAGGAAGATGTCGACCGAGCTCAACGCGACGGCCACGAGCAGCGGGAGCACCAGCTGCGCGAGGAAGGGCTGGCGGCGGTCGCGGCACACGAACAAGACGATTCCGACGGCCACTACCGCGCCAATCAGGTTGGGCACCTGCATCTGCGGAGTGTCGGTCAGCACGCCGTGCACCGCCCACGAGACGGTGGTGGCCGCGTTCAGCTGCCAAAGCCTCAGCGAGACCCCGGCGCTGGTGCCGGAACGGAGAATGCGGATGAGTTGCGGGATGCCAACGGCGAGCCCGATGGCGGCGGCCGTCCAGCCGAAGACCTCGATCACAGACCTCAGCCTAGGCCGCGGCGGGCCGCGCCGCTAATCCGACGGATCGCCGGAGAACGGCGCTCAGTCGGCGAGCATCATCTGGTCGCGGTGCACCGCGGGGCGCTGCTCCTCGTGGCCCTCCTCGGCGCTGGAATGGCCAGCCTCCGCGGCGAGTTCCGCGCTCGAGTAGCCGACGAAACCGCGGCCGAGCGGCTCGCCACCCGCGCCGACGATCTCCACCGGCTCCCCCTCCGCGAAGGTGCCCTCGACCCGGGTGATACCCGCGGCCAGCAGCGAGGCCTTGCCTCGGCGCAGCGCAATGCTTGCGCCGTCGTCGACGTGCAGCCGCCCTCTGGGCTCGGCGGCGAAGGCCAGCCACAGGAGGCGGCGCGGGCGGCGGCGCTTCCGGGCGGGGAAGAAGGTTCCGACGTCCTCGCCGGCCAGCGCCGCGCCCAGGTCGTCGGCGTGCCCGAGGACGACGCTGACCCCCGCCTGGGTCGCGATGTCGGCGGCCAGCAGCTTGGTGCGCATGCCCCCGGTGCCGACCCGCGACCCGAGCCGCGAGGTGTCGACCTTCAGCTTGGCCAGGTTCTCGACCCGATCGATCCGCTCCGCCCCGGGCGTATCCGGGTGCGCGGTGTAGAGGGCATCGACGTCGCTCATCAGGATCAGCGCGTCCGCTCGGACGAGGTGCGCGATGAGCGCCGCGAGGCGGTCGTTGTCGCCGAACCTGATCTCGTGAGTCGCCACCGTGTCGTTCTCGTTGACGATCGGGACCACCCCCAGCCGGAACAGCCGCGAGATGGTGTTCAGCGCGTTGCGGTAGGTCTTGGGGCGCAGCACGTCCTCGACGGTGAGCAGCAGCTGCGCGATGAGCAGGCCGTGCTCGGCGAACGCATCCGAGTACGCGCGCACCAACTGCCCCTGGCCGACGGCGGCCGCCGCCTGCTGCGTCTCCAGGTCCCGTGGCCGGCGCCGCAGCCCCAGCGGGCCGATGCCTGCGGCGATGGCGCCCGAGGTGACCAATACGACTCGTGCGCCGCGCTCGTGCGCCTCGGAGAGCAGCCGGGCGAGCTGCGCCACGCGCGCCTGGTCCAGCTGACCGTTCGGGAGCGTCAGCGACGAGGAACCGACCTTGACGACGATCCGGCCGGCGGATGCGACCTCATTCCTCATCGTCGACAGGCACCCCTTCGTCGTCCGGCTCGAAGCCGCTGGTGGCGTAGTCGATCGCCTTTGCGGCGTGGTACTCGGCGTCCAGCTGGCGACGGCGCGAGACCGCGGGCCGCTGCGACTCCAGGCGCGAGTCCTCGCCGCGGCGGCTGAGGATCTCGGCACCGATCTCCACCTGCGGCGCGAAGTCGAACACGACGGCGTTCTCGCCGCCGATCGCGACGGCGTCGCCGGTGCGCGCGCCCAGGTCGAGGAGCTTGGTCTCCACGCCCAGCCGGTTGAGCCGGTCCGCGAGGTAGCCGACGGCCTCGGCGTTGTTGAAGTCGGTCTGGCGGATCCAGCGTTCGGGCTTCTCGCCGCGCACGCGCCACACGAAGCCGCCCTCGCCGTCGCCCTTCTTGACGATGGTGAACTCCTCGGCGGCCGTGCCGCGGCGCGACGCGACGGGCGCGGGCCGCAGCACGGGGCGCTCCGCGGGCGCGGGCAGCGTGGCGCGGCGCGCCGCGACGACCTTCGCCATCGTGAACTTGAGCTCGTTCAGGCCCTCGCCGGTCTTCGTCGAGATGACGAAGATGGGATGCCCGAGCCGCTCCAGCTCCGGCTTCGCGATCTCGGCCAGCTCGTGCGCGTCGGGCAGGTCGACCTTGTTCAGCGCGATCAGCCGCACCCGGTCCTCGAGCCCGCCGTGCGCGGTCAGCTCGGCCTCGATGATCTCGAGGTCGGCGACCGGGTCGCGGCCCGGCTCGTAGGTGCCGAGATCGATGACGTGCACGATGGCCTGACAACGCTCGATGTGACGCAGGAAGTCGAAGCCGAGCCCGCGTCCCTCGGACGCGCCCTCGATCAGGCCCGGCACGTCGGCGACGGTGTACGTCACGTCGCCCGCGACGACGACGCCCAGGTTGGGCACCAGCGTCGTGAACGGGTAGTCGGCGATCTTCGGCCGAGCCCGCGAAATGGCGGCGACGAGCGACGACTTGCCCGCGGACGGGAAGCCGACGAGGCCGACGTCGGCGACGACCTTCAGCTCCAGCTGGATCAGCCGCGACTCGCCCTCCTCGCCCAGCAGCGCGAACCCGGGTGCCTTGCGCGAGGAGCTGGCGAGCGCCTCGTTGCCGAGCCCGCCGCGCCCGCCCTGGGCGACGACGACCTCCTGGCCGGGCTCGGTCAGGTCGGCGAGCGTCTCACCGGTCTCGGCATCGGTGACGACGGTGCCGCTCGGCACCGGAAGCACGACGGCCTCGCCGCGCGCCCCGTGCTGGTGATCGCCCTTGCCAGGCTGGCCGTTGGTCGCCTTGCGGACCGACTGCCGGTGATAGTCGACGAGCGTCGACAGCGAGTCGTCGACGCGCAGGATCACGGACCCGCCGTCGCCGCCGTTGCCGCCGTCGGGCCCGCCGAGCGGCTTGAACTTCTCGCGGTGGATGGACGTGCAGCCGTGCCCGCCGTTGCCCGCCTGGACGGTGAGCTTGACGCGGTCGACGAAAGAGGGAATAGCCATAGGCGGGCCATTCTATCCCGGCACGACTCCCGCGGCCTCCAACGTCGCGTCCCACTGGTCCTTGACGGCCTCGGACGGCCGCCAGATGCCGAGGAACTCGACCTGCTCGTCGCCCCGAACCCAGACCCCGCCATCGATTCCCAGGTGGTAGGTCACCGGGTCGCCGAATGCGTTCAGCAGCACGAGGAAGCTCTCGCCGATCGCGGGGTCGGCTCCCACGGGCGCCGGATCGAGCCGTGCGGTCGAAGGCTCGGCGACTACCTCGTCGGGCAGCGGGGCCCCTCCTGCCACCCACAGCCGCTCGCCATAGCCCTTGGTCCCGCACAGGGCGCCACTCTTCACGTCCTCCCTTGCCACGTCGACGAGGAAACTCGTGTGCGCACCGTAGGCGTCAGAGTACGGCTCGTCCGAGACCCGGCAGAGTCCTTCGGCGCCCGCGAACTCCGACGGCGACGCCTCGCGCTGCGTCAGCCACATGGCCGTGAGGTCCTTCACGAACGCATCACCGCCCTTGCGGTCCCCCACCGCCTGACAGTTCGCGGCGTTCCCGGTGAACGCGACCCAGCGGTCGGGATACTCGACGATGACCCGGTAGACGAGGCCTGCATCGCCGTCGCATCCCTGGCTCGTGTCCGCCGCCGGGAGTCGGTTGTAGGCGTCCGCAACCCTGTCCGGGTCGGCGGTCAGCGGCTCCCGGGGCCCGATCTGGCCCTCGCCCGCGATGGCGCTCTCCGGGTCCCCGCACAGCCACACGCGCGTCGCCCCCGTAGAGAGCCCCGCGCGCGGCGGCTCGGAGGCCTCGAGGCGGGACTCCAGCAGCGCGGCACACACTCCCGGCAGCAGCCCGACGGGCTCGGCAAGGTCGTCGGGTAGCGACGGATGGGGATGCGGATGGGGCGGATCGGTCTCCGGCGCGGTGGGATCGGGACCCGTAGGGCCGGTCGCCGTCGGTGAGGACGGCCCGGGCACCGCGACGTTCGGACCGGCCCCGCCCAGGGTCGTGGACAGGGCGACGGCGACGCCGATCACGAGCGCCGTCGCCGCTCCCCCGGCGAGGGCGCGCCGTCTGCCGCTGCGCCGTCGCACGCGCGGGCCCCAGCCCGAGGGGTCCGGCCGGTCCGGCACGAGGCCGAGGAGGTCGTCGGTGAGTCGTTCGTTCATGTTCGCAGCTCCTCGATTCCGTCGGCGGCGCGCAGGGCGGCCAGCGCGCGCCGGGTGTCTGTCTAGGCCACTAAGAGTCGGGTGTTGGTTCAGTTCTGAACCAACACCCGACTCTTAGCGTTGATGACACAAAGCGAGGCCCGCTCCCTCAGGGAGCAGGCCTCGCTATCTCAGATCAGAAAAGATCAGGCGGGAACGACGTTGACGACGCGGCGGCCGCGCTTCACGCCGAACTCGACCTGGCCCTCGACAAGGGCGAAGAGGGTGTCGTCTCCACCGCGGCCGACGCCGTCGCCCGGGTGGAAGTGGGTGCCGCGCTGGCGGACGAGGATCTCGCCGGCGCCGACGACCTGGCCGCCGTAGCGCTTGACGCCCAGGCGCTGGGCGTTCGAGTCACGACCGTTGCGCGTAGAGGACGCGCCCTTCTTGTGTGCCATCTTCTACTCCTCAGGCCTCGATACCGGTGACCTTGACCTGGGTGTACCGCTGGCGGTGACCCTGGCGCTTCTTGTAGCCGGTCTTGTTCTTGTACTTCAGGATCCGGATCTTCGGACCCTTGGTCTGGCCCAGCACCTCGGCGGTGACGCTCACCTTGCCGAGAGCCTTCGCATCCGAGGTGATCTTGTCGCCGTCGACCAGCAGCAGCGGCTGCAGGGAGACGGTGCCGCCGACCTCGTCCGACACCAGGTCGATGTTCAGGACGTCGCCGACAGCCACCTTGTGCTGCCGACCACCGTTGCGCACGATCGCGTACACGACTGACCTACCTTCGTTTTGACTAGCAAAAGTTCATGGGTGCCCATCCGGACGAAGAAGCCGTCCAGGGCCAAAGCACCGAGGGATTACTCTACGCGGCTCCCCTATACGGGTCAAACCGAACACACGCTCCTTGGATCCAGGCGACGGCGACGAGGAGCCGCAGCCAGGATCCAAGGAGCGATGACTACGTGGTGACGACCACCGGGACGATCATCGGGCGGCGGCGCAGGCGCTTGGAGATCCACTGGCCGAACGTGCGACGGGTGACCTGCTGGAGGCGGAACGTGTCGTCGACGCCGTCGCGCATGGCGTCGAGGAGCGCGTCGGCGACCCGGCCGCGGGCCTCGTCGAACACCGAGTCCTCCTCCGCGAGGCCGCGCGCCTGGACCTCCGGGCCGCTCACGATGCGCCGGTTGTGGACGTCGACGACGGTGATCACCGAGACGAAGCCCTCCTCGCCGAGGATGCGGCGGTCCATGATCGAGTCCGAGATGTCGCCCACCGTCGAGCCGTCAACGAAGATGTAGCTGGCATCGACCGAGCCCACCTTCTTCGCCACACCCTTCTTCAGGTCGACGACGTCCCCGTCTCCCGCGATGATGACCTGCTCCGAGGGGACGCCCGTCGCCTCCGCGAGCTTGCCGTTGGCCATCAGGTGGCGCACCTCGCCGTGAACCGGCATCGCATTCTTGGGCTTCAGGATGTTGTAGCAGTACAGGAGCTCGCCGGCCGACGCGTGGCCGGACACGTGAACGAGCGCATTGCCCTTGTGCACGACGGTGGCGCCGAGCCTCGACAGCCCGTTGATGACGCGATAGACGGAGTTCTCGTTGCCCGGGATGAGCGAGCTGGCGAGCAGCACGGTGTCGCCGGGGCCGACCTCGATGACGGGGTGGTCGCGGTTGGCGATGCGGCTGAGCGCGGCGAGCGGCTCGCCCTGCGAGCCGGTGGAGACGATGACGACCTTGTCGGCCGGGTACCTGTCGATCTCCTTCAGCTCGATCAGCGTGCCCGCGGGCACCTTCAGGTACCCGAGGTCGCGCGCGGTGCCCATGTTGCGCACCATCGAGCGGCCCACGTAGACCACCTTGCGGTCGTGCCTGACGGCCATGTCGAGCACCTGCTGGACGCGGTGCACGTGCGACGCGAAGCAGGCGACGATCAGCTTGCCCTTCGACCCGTCGAACACGCGCGCGATGGCGGGCTCGATGTCCTTCTCCGGCGTGGTGAAGCCGGGCATCTCGGCGTTGGTGGAGTCCGCGAGGAACAGGTCGACGCCCTCCTCTCCGAGGCGCGCGAACCCGCGCAGGTCCGTGATCCGGCCGTCGAGCGGCAGCTGGTCCATCTTGAAGTCGCCGGTGTGGAGGACGAGGCCCGCCTTGGTGCGGATGGCGACGGCCAGCGCGTCGGGAATGGAGTGGTTGACGGCCAGGAACTCGAACTCGTAGTTCCCGATCTCGATGATGTCGCCCTCCTCGACGGCGTCGAGGACGAAGTTGCGGAGGCGGTGCTCGCGCAGCTTCGCGGCCAGGAAGGCCAGCGTCAGCTTCGAGCCGTAGATCGGGATGTCCGGGCGGCGCTTGAGGAGATAGGGCACGGCGCCGATGTGGTCCTCGTGCCCGTGGGTCAGGACGAGCGCGACGACGTCGTCGAGGCGGCCGTCGAGGTAGTCGAGCGCGGGGAGGATGAGGTCGACGCCGGGGTGGTGGTCCTCGGGGAAGAGGACGCCGCAGTCGACGAGCGCGATCTGCCCGTCGATCTCGAAAGCGGTCATGTTTCGGCCGACGTCCCCGAGGCCGCCCAAGGGGATCACGCGCAGCGTGCCGGGGGCCAGTTTCGGGGGCGTCTTCACATCTGTCATGGGCCTCAGGGTAGTGGACGACGGCGAAGGAACCCGCCAGTAGGATGTCGCGCATGTCTGCCGTCGACACCGTCCGCCTTGCCATGCCGTCAGAGTCCGTCGACCTCGCCCGCATCCAGCGGCGCGCGTGGTCGGAGTCCGGCGCGCTCGCCGCGGCCGTGGCGGGGATGGGCGCCGACGAGGCGACCCGCGCGTGGCACGACGCCATCGTCCGCCCACCGCTCGCGCACTTCCGCGTGCTCGTCGCCATCGGCGAGCCCGGAGTCGTCGCGTTCGCCGTCACCGGGCCCAGCCCGGACGAGGATGCGGAGGAGCGGGTCGGCGCCATCGGCGAGTTCGTCGTCGACCCGCGCGAGCGCGGCCGGGGCCACGGCTCGCGCCTGTTGAACGCCGCCGTCGACACGCTGCGCACCGACGGCTACGAGGTGGCCACCATCTGGGTCCAGGCCGCCGACGACGCCCTCCGCGCGTTCCTCACCGCCTGCGGCTGGGCGGCCGACGGCGCGCATCAGGAGGTCGCCGTCGACGACGCGGGCGCCCGCCTGAAGCTCGTGCGCCTGCACACCCGCATCGCGGACTGACCCCTGCCGCTGGTTGAGTCGGTCCCCCGCGCGAAGCGCCGGGACCGTGTCGAAACCAAGAGGGGTGACCTCAGATCCCGAGGACGCCCTCCATCTCCAGCGTTAGGCCGGGGTTGTCGACGACGTGGCGGATGCCGGCGACGACGCCGGGCATGAACGAGACCCGGTCGTACGAGTCGTGGCGGATGGTCAGCGTCTCCCCCAGCGCGCCGAACAGCACCTCCTGGTGGGCCACGAGACCTTGGAGCCGCACGCCGTGCACATGGATGCCGTCGACCACCGCGCCGCGGGCGCCGTCGTCGTGCACGGTCGCGTCCGGGACCGGGCCGAGGTCGGCCTCGGCGCGGACGGCGGCGATGCGCCGCGCGGTCGTCGCCGCCGTGCCCGACGGCGCGTCGGCCTTGTTCGGGTGGTGCAGCTCGACGATCTCCGCCGACGGGTAGAACGCCGCGGCCTTGGCGGCGAACTGCATCATCAGCACGGCGCCGATGGAGAAGTTGGAGGCGATCAGGACGCCGACATCCGGATGCTTCGCGAGCACCTCGCGCACCAGGTCGAGCCGCTCGGGCGTGAACCCCGTCGTCCCGATCACCATGTGGATCCCGCGGCTGACGGCCCACTCGATGTTCTCCATGACGGCGTTCGGGTGCGTGAAGTCGACGACGACCTGAGCGCGCCCGACGTTCTCCCGCGGCTCCCCGAGGTCGACACCCCCGACGGCGGTCATCCCCTCGGCCCGCCCGACGGCGCGGATCACCTCGCTGCCCATCTTCCCGCTCGCCCCGAAAACGCCTACCCGGATCTCGCTCATCGTCCTTTTGCCTTCTCTCCCTCGTGAGTGCCTCTCCCCAACCTACCGGGGAAACAGCGAGGCGCCGGGACGATGTGGTCCCAGCGCCTCGTCGGCTCATTGGTTTCGACACGGACGTTCGGCTAGCGCCTCACGGTCCGGCTCAACCAGCGGCTGCTACTCGGCCGCGGCCTCGGTCTCCTCGATGACGGGGATCAGCGACAGCTTGCCTCGGTCGTCGATCTCCGAGATCTCGACCTGCAGCTTCTGGCCGACGCTCAGCACGTCCTCGGGATCCTCGACCCGCTTGCCGCCGGCGAGGGCGCGCAGCTTCGAGATGTGCAGCAGGCCGTCCTTGCCGGGCATGAGCGACACGAAAGCGCCGAACGGCATCAGCTTGACGACGGTGCCGAGGTAGCGCTCGCCCTTCTCCGGCAGGTGCGGGTTGGCGATCGCGTTGATCTGCGCGACGGCGGCCTCCGCGGCCTCGCCGCTGTCGGCGCCCACATACACGGTGCCGTCGTCCTCGATCGCGATGTTCGCGCCGGTCTCGTCCTGGATCGTGTTGATGACCTTGCCCTTGGGGCCGATGACCTCGCCGATCTTGTCGACCGGGATGCGCAGCGAGATGATGCGCGGCGCGTACGGGGACATCTCGTCGGGCACGTCGATGGCCTCGCCCATGACCTCGAGGAGGGTGTGGCGGGCGTCGCGGGCCTGGAGCAGGGCCTTCTGCAGCTCGACGGCGGGGATGCCGTTGAGCTTGGTGTCCAGCTGGAGCGCGGTGACGAAGTCACGCGTGCCCGCAACCTTGAAGTCCATGTCGCCGAGGGCATCCTCGGCGCCGAGGATGTCGGTCAGCGCGATGTACTTCGTCTCGCCGTCGACGTCCTCGCTCATCAGGCCCATGGCGATGCCGGCCACGGCGGCCTTCAGCGGCACGCCGGCGTTCAGCAGCGACAGGG
Source organism: Arachnia sp. (assembly GCA_035409265.1). Classification (GTDB taxonomy): domain Bacteria; phylum Actinomycetota; class Actinomycetes; order Propionibacteriales; family Propionibacteriaceae; genus Arachnia. The sequence continues at coordinate 10,646 of DAONOU010000069.1, forward strand.
TGGACGCGCAGACGGAACCCATCGAGGTCGAGCCGTTGGAGCCCAGCGCCTCGGAGACCTGGCGGATCGCGTAGGGGAACTCGCTGCGGGTGGGCAGCACCGGCGCGATCGCGCGCTCGGCGAGCGCGCCGTGACCGATCTCGCGCCGCTTCGGCGAGCCGACGCGGCCGGTCTCACCGGTGGAGAACGGCGGG
>DAONOU010000070.1:0-7655 GCA_035409265.1 Arachnia sp.
GGCTGCGGAGGTCCATCCCCGAAGTCGGACATGGTCTTCGAGGCCGGGTCGTAGTAGCCATTCGTCGGGTTGCTCCAGTTGCCGCCATGTGCGGCGAAGTGCTCATCGCGCGAGAGAAACTGGATGTTTCGGGCATCCTCCTAATATTGCGGGTAAACGGAGACACACTTCATGTGCTGACCTTCGAAAGCCCTACCCTGGTCGTCGTAAGCTCTACCCTTCTCGTCAATCTGCTTCTGCTGCTCGTCGGTCCAGTCACGAGTACCTTGGCCTTCGAGTACGAGGCGCCTCTCGTTCTCCCACGCTTGCCTGATCGCCCGGCTGGAGCCCGCAGTCCTACTAGACATTGTCGTCGCCAACTCCAACCACGGCGGCCAGGCTGAGCAGAAAGGTTAGGAAATCCGCGTATGATTCGTCAGCTTCTATCCTCTTCGCCTCATGGTTGTAGATTGAGATCCGCTCATTTGATCTCTCACACAGAACTGGGTCACCAGAAGACAGCGTACCGATCACTACGTAGCTATCATCCGGCCGATCCGGGTCATCAACGTCAATCAACGGACGATGTGCCACTCCTCGCAGTTGAAACCCTGCGGGGAGAAAGAAGTCGCCCCCGTCCGAAACGAGCAGCCATTTCTTGAGTCGAGACGGTAACTGAAGATCGTGCGCCGCCTCGAAATCCGCGATGAGTAACGCCGTTGCGGGCTCCACAAAGCTCATCTCGCCCTGGGACCTCAGCAGGTCCGCAACAACCTCGGGCTCATTGGTCATGTGGGCGGCTCCCTAGAACTGATTCGGTTTGATTGGCTGCTGGGGTGGACGGTTCTCAAATCTCGCCTGCGGTCACGTGGATCATCTCAAACCCGACCGGATGAAACAAGCTGCAGCATCGTTGCGGCTCGGTATTGGCGCGTCAGCAGTAGTTCAGCTGGGTGAAGCGCGTGGCGGTCTTGCTGGTGGCCGACGTGAAGGCGACCTCGGAGAGGCCACCGCCGTACGGTCTGTAGTTGCTCCAGACCAGGATCTTCTTCGACTTCCCACGCACCCCGTAGAAGGTTTCCCACGGGGTAGATGCCTCCCATCAACTTCCCGCTCAGTTTGCGGTCCGCGGCCGTGTACTCGGTGTATGGATTGAAGGACCATTCATCCATGGTCGGTCCTCACCAGCACCGCCACGCATTCGACGTGATGGGTCATCGGGAACAGATCGAAGGCGCGGATCGCGGAGGGGGCGTAGCCCTCCTTTGCGAAGAACGCGAGGTCCCTCGCCAAGGCGGCGGGATCGCAGGCGACGTAGGCGACGGCGCGGGGCGCCATGTTCGCGACGGCGCGCACGGCCTTCTCCCCCGCGCCCTTGCGCGGCGGATCGAGCACGACGATGTCCGCCGCCGGCGGCAGCGCCGACAGGTTCTTGGATAGGTCCGCCGCGACGAACCGCGCCTCGGGAACGTTCAGGCGCGCTTGGCGCACCGCCTCCCGGCCGAACTCGGCGCCGAACACCACACATCCGGCGTCGACGAGCGCGCCCGCGAACAGCCCGACGCCGCAGTACAGGTCCAGCGCCCGCTCCCCCGCGCGCGGCCGGAGCCCGTCGAGGACGGCGCGGGCGAGCGTCTCCGCGGCGAGCGTGTGTACCTGCCAGAAGCCCTGCGCGCCGACGTCGAACCGGCGGCCGAGCACCGTCTGGGAGACGGGGTCCGGACCGACCCTCCCGCGGCCGCCGACCACGCTCGCCCCGTCGTCGCCGATCGCGACGACCACCTCGCCGCCCGGGGTGGCGCACGCGGCGGCCCTTGCGACGTCGTGCGGGGCCGCGATCAGGCAGCCCTCCGGCGGCAGCGGCACGACCTCGTGCGAGCGACGCGCCCGGAACCCCAGGCGACCCTCGTCGTCGACCGCGTAGCGCAGCCGGGTGCGCCACCCCGTCAGCCCGCCGTCGACCGGCTCCACCGCGCCGTCCCAGTCGATGCCCGCGAGCCGCTCGAGCTGTTCGGCGACCACCGCGCCCTTCAACGCCAGTTGCGTCGCCTGATCGGCGTGCTGCCAGTCACAGCCCCCGCAGCGATCCGCGACGGGGCACGGTGGGGCGACGCGCCCGGCGGAGGGCTCGAGAACCCGGACGACCTTGGCACGGTCGAACCGGCTCCCCGTCTCCGTCACCTCGGCGAGCACGAGCTCGCCCGGCAGTCCGCCCGTGACGAAGAGCACCTTCCCGTCGGCGTGCCCGACGACGTACCCCCCGTGCGCGACCCGCTCGAGTCTCAGCTCCACCGTCGTCATCGTCGGCGGGGCTCGGACGCCTTGTTGGCGGCCGCCTTCGCCTTGGTGGAGGACTTCAGCTGGTACGGCACGCTGGTCACCATCACACCCGCCATGAAGTGCAGACGGGTCCGGATGAGCAACGCCGTCTGGTTGTGCAGGATCTGCTCCCACCAGTGCCCGACGACGAACTCCGGGATGTAGACGATCACGACGTCGCGGGGGTTCTCGCTGCGCAGGTCGTTGACGTACTTGATGAACGGTCCGGTGATCTCGCGGTAGGGGGAGGCGATCACCTTGAGCGGGATGCCGAAATCCTCGGCCTCCCACTCGTCGAGGATCCGCTCCACCTCGTCGTCGTCGACCGCGACGGTGACCGCGGTCAGCGTCGTGGACCGGGCGGCGCGGGCGAAAGCGATCGCGCGGAGCGTGGGCAGGTTGACCCGCTGCACCAGGACCACGCCCCGGACCCGGCTGGGCAGCGCCCGATCCGATTCGGGCTTGAGCGCCACCTCCCGCTCGACCGCCTGGTAATGCTTGGAGATGGCCATCATCAGCGCGAACAGCACCGCCATGGCCACGACCGCCAGGTAGGCGCCGTGCACGAACTTCGAGATGAGCACGACGATGAGCACGAGCCCCGTGGCCGTCGCGCCCACGGTGTTGATCACCCGGGACCTCACCATCCGGCGACGCACGGCCTGGTCCTGCTCCGCACGCAGGGCCCGCGACCAGTGGATGATCATGCCGATCTGGCCCAGGGTGAACGACAGGAAGACGCCCACGACGTAGAGCTGGATGAGAGCCGTGACCGACGCGTCGAAGGCCAGCACGAGCACGATCGCGGCGATCGCCAGCATCACGATGCCGTTGGAGTAGGCCAGCCGGTCGCCGCGGGTGTGCAGCTGGCGGGGCAGGAAGCCGTCCTTGGCGAGGATCGAGGCCAGCGAGGGGAACCCGTTGAACGCCGTGTTGGCGGCGAGGAAGAGGATCAGCATCGTGGCGGTGATCACGATGTAGAAGCCCGGCTCGAACCAGTCCATGAACACGACGCGGGCCAGCTGGCCGGTGACGGTGTGGGCGGCGCTGTGGATGGTCTCGCCGGCGGCGTTGACGTAGTGCGTGCCGTTGAGCTCGTCGATCAGGTGGACCCTGGTGAGGTTGGCGAGCGCGACGATCCCCAGGAGCATCGTGATCGCCAGGACCCCGAGCATGGTCAGCACCGTCGCCGCGTTACGGCTCTTGGGCTTGCGGAACGCCGGCACCCCGTTGCTGATCGCCTCGACACCGGTCAGGGCGGCCGCGCCCGACGAGAACGACCGCGCCAGGATGGCGATCATCGCCCACCCGGCGAACTCGGGGCTCCCCTCCGGCGGAATGACGATGAGGTCCGCCGTCTCGGCGTTCAGCGTCTCGCCGAGCACGAAGATTCGAAACATCCCGATGGCGATCATCAGCAGCATCGAGACCATGAAGACGTAGGTGGGGATCGCGAACGCTGTGCCGGACTCCCGCACCCCGCGGAGGTTCACCAACGTGAGGAACGCGATGACCCCGACTGCGGTCCAGGCCTCGTAGCCGTCCAGGAACGGCGCCATCGCCTTGGCGTTGATCACGCCGGCCGAGACCGACACCGCGACGGTGAGGACGTAGTCCACGAGCAGCGACGCCGCCACGGTCAGCCCGGCGGCATGGCCCAGGTTCTCCCGCGCCACCTCGTAGTCGCCGCCGCCGTTCGGGTAGGCGTACACCGTCTGCCGGTACGACATGACGACGACCCCGACCACGACGGCCACCGCGATGCCGATCTCCCAGGAGAACAGGAACCCGGCCATTCCGGCCAGCGACAGCGTGATCAGGATCTCGTCCGGCGCGTAGGCGACGGAGCTGAGCGCGTCCGAGGCGAACACCGGCAGCGCGATCCGCTTCCGCAGCAGGGTCTCCCCCAACTGCGTGTTGGCCAGGCGGCGGCCCACCAGCAGGCGCTTAAGCCCGGAGTACACGTTCACGGGTCCACGGTAGACCAGTGCTATGTTCGCCTCAACTACCAAGGAGGGCGACGGTGCACATCGTCATCATGGGCTGCGGGCGCGTCGGCGCCATGCTCGCGACGGGCCTCGAGAAGCGCGGCCACAGCGTCGCCGTCATCGACTCGAACGCCGAGGCGTTCCGGCGCCTCGGCGAGGGCTTCAAGGGAGTCACGGTCGAGGGCGTCGGCTTCGACCGCGAGGTCCTCGAGGCCGCGGGCATCCGCAAGGCCGGCGGCTTCGCCGCGGTCAGCTCGGGCGACAACTCCAACATCCTCGCCGCGCGCGTGGTGCGCGAGATCTACCGCGTCGAGAACGTCGTCGCCCGCATCTACGACCAGGGCAGGGCGGCCGTCTACGAGCGCCTCGGCATCCCCACGGTCGCCACCGTGAAGTGGACGGTGCTCGAGGTGCTGCGGCGGCTGCTGCCGGAGGGCAGCATGCCGGTGTGGCGCGACCCGACGGGCGACGCGAAGCTGCTCCAGATGCACGTCCACAACGGGTGGGTGGGGCGCAGGATCTCGGAGCTGTCGCAGGCCGCCGACTGCCCCATCCCGTTCGTGCTGCGCGTCGGCCGCGGGATCGTGCCCGACCGTGACACCATCTACCAGGACGGCGACCTGATCTACGTCGCCTGCATGACCGAGAAGATCGACGACACCGAGTCGCTCTTCGCCCACCCGCCCGTCCGGGCCTGACCGAGGGATGTGACACGATGCGCGTCGCCATCGCCGGGGCCGGCAACGTCGGCCGATCCATCGCCCGCGAGCTGATCGCCAACGGCCACCAGGTGCTGCTGATCGACCGCGACCCGCGCGCGAGCAAGGGCGACTCCGTGCCCGGGGCGTCGTGGTTCCACGCGGACGCCTGCGAGCTCCAGTCGCTCGAACAGGCGGAGTTGGAGGCCTACGACGTGGCCATCGCCGCGACGGGCGACGACAAGTCGAACCTGGTGTTCTCGCTGCTGGCCAAGACCGAGTTCGGGGTGCCCCGCACCGTCGGCCGGGTGAACCATCCCGGCAACGAGTGGATGTTCGACGCGCAGTGGGGCGTCGACGTGTCCGTCTCCACGCCCCGGATGCTGTCCGCGCTGGTCGAGGAGGCGGTGTCCACCGGCGACCTCGTCCGGCTGATGACCTTCAAGCGGTCGACGACGAACCTGTCGGAGTTCACGCTGCCGGACGAGTCGCGGCTGGTCGGGGTCCGGGTCCGCGATATCGCGTTCCCGGGCGACGCCGTGCTCGTCGCGATCATCCGCGACGGGCTCCCGCTCACGCCCGAGCGCGACCGGGCCTTCGAGGGCGGCGACGAGCTGCTCTTCGTGGTGACGGCCGAGTCGGAGGCCGACCTGGCCGAGATGCTGGCCGACGAGCCGGAGGACTCCGCCCCCTGAGCCGGCCAGGACCGTGTCGAAGGGCTACAGGATCTCGTAGTCGGGGTTGTAGATGGCGGGGACGCCGTCGGCGATCGCGAGCCTCCCAGACACGCGCAAGGCGTGCCCCGGGAGCAGGCAGCCGATCCTCGTGCGGCCCATCCAGATCAGCCTGACGGTGCCGGAGCCGTCGTCCAGCTCGGCCTCGAGCCAGCCGTTGTCGGCGTCGGACGTCACCGAGGTGACGGTTCCGCGGAGCGTGACGCGCGAGCGCGGCACGCACGAGGCGAGGCTCTGCGCGCCGGCGTCAGTGGCCTGCTCGCGCAGCTCGCGGGCCTCCAGTTCCTCCTGGGAAGCGAAGAGGCCCCTCAGCCGATCGCCGAGCGACGACTCGGGCATTGCAGGCCCTATGCCTCGGCCTCGGGAACCCTCATCGGCAGCGCGCTGCCCGGGACGGCGGGCGCGGTGCCGCGGCGCACCACCAGGTTGCTGAAGAACTCGAAGAGCGCGAGCTGCGCCTCCTTGTTGTCGGGCTCGAAGGTGGCCCTTCCGAGGAGCACGCCGCGCAACATCCACCCGGGCCCGGAGACGAGCCAGGTGCGCGACACGTGCATGCCCTGCTTGCCCTCGGCGTCGGTCACCGGAACCGCGCGGCGCAGCTCGGCGCCGAACGGGCCCTGGGCGAGCTGGATGCGCCCCTTCTGGGCCTGGGTTTGGCGGATGACGTCGGCGCGGATCTCCGCGACCATCGACGACTTCGCGGGCGCGGCGAACACCGCGACCTCGAGCGCGGAGCTCCCGTCGCCGACCATCAGCGCCTGGACGGTGTTGGTCTCGCGGTTCACCTGCAGCTGGAGCTGCATCCCGGGGAACGGCGTGGCCACCAGCGCGCCGAAGTCGAGGCGGGTCACCTCGTCGTCGTCCGCGTCCAGGTCGACCTCCGAGATGTCGAAGGGCCCCTCCTCGCGGTCGAAAGCGGCGTCCCACTCGGCGGCCTGACGCTCGGCCGCGCTGAGGGGATCGCTGTCGGCGGCGGGCTCCTCGGCGGGAGCCTGCGTCTCCTCGACGTCGGCCTCCTGCTGCGCCGCCTCGTCCTTGCGCTTACGTCCGAAAATCACTGAATCCGTCCCTCATCCTGATCTCGGCGGGAGAACCCGCCCGTAGAACCATAGCCACCCGCGCCCCGCTCGGTCTCATCGAGCCCGTCGACCGGCGAGAACTCCGCGGTCACGAACGGCACGATCAGCAGCTGCGCGATCCGGTCGCCGGCGGCGAGGGCGAGGGGAACGCGGGGGTCGAGGTTGACCAGGCACACCTTGATCTCACCGCGATAGCCGGAGTCGATCACGCCCGGGGCGTTGACGATGCTGAGCCCGGCGCGGGCGGCGAGACCGGAGCGCGGCGTGACGAGGCCGACGTGGCCCTCGGGGATGGCGACCCGCACGCCCGTGCCGACGAGCCTGCGCTCGCCCGGCTCAAGCGCCACGTCCTCGGCGGCGACCAGGTCGGCGCCCGCGTCGCCCGGGCGGGCATAGCGGGGCAGGTGGCCGTCGTCGGCGATGGTGGGGATCCTCATTTGGCCCTCGCCTCCTCCAAGGCGGCGGCCAGCTGCCGCGGGCGCCGCGTGCTGACCAGCCAGTACGGGTGCGGGTCCGCGGGATCGCGGAGGTCCACCCGCACCACGGAGCTGAGGAACGGCCGTGTGAAGAGGAACGCGCGCGGGTCGGCCCCCGGGCCCAGCGCCTCGCGCGCCGCGTCCCCCTCGTACGCCGTCGCGGGGCCGAGGTACTCGGGCTCCACCCGATGCCTCCCCGCCAGCAGGCCGTCCTCGTCCACGACGAGCTTCGTGCGCCCGTAGGCCACCAGCAGCGCCACGACGGCGAGGAGGGCGAGCGCGCACGCGGCGATCCCGATCTCGAGGGGCACGTAGGCGAGAACCGCGACGGCGATGCTGCCGCCGAAGAAGAGGCCGACGAGCCACCACCACCACGGGGTGT
>DAONOU010000070.1:7755-10758 GCA_035409265.1 Arachnia sp.
ACGGCGATGCTGCCGCCGAAGAAGAGGCCGACGAGCCACCACCACCACGGGGTGTGCAGGCGTTCCGAATAGGTCACGTGGTCACCCTATCGGCGCGGGCATAATGGGGTTCCCCACTGAGAGGACATACAGGACATGGCGATGACGGAGAAACTGATGTGGAAGGTCTACGCCGGCCTCCTCGGAGCGGCGACGACGATCGTGGCGCAGAAGCTGGTGACCCAGGCGTGGATCGCCTCGACCGGCAACAACCCGCCGGACCCGAACGACCCGGAGACCCCGCTCACGCAGGCCCTCATCTGGGCCGTCGCAAGCGGGCTCGGCGTCGGGATCTCGCAGCTCGCCATGAATCGCTTCATGTCGAAGCGCTGGATGGCGAACTTCAATCACGCCTCACCAAGCCGCCTGCGCAACAAGCTGGATCTCTGACCCCTTTCGACGCACGCCGCGGCGCTCCGCGCCGGGTGCGCGGCTCAAGGAGCGGGGGCTAAACGCAGTCGACGCAATACCTCAGGTCGCCCTTCGTCTCGGCAAGCTGGGACATGGACTTCACGAGGAAGCACGACGCGCACGTGAACTCGTTGGCCTGACGGGGCAGCACGCGCACCGTCAGCTCCTCGTGCGAGAGGTCGGCGCCGGGCAGCTCGAATGATTCGGCGGCCTCGACCTCGTCCTCGTCGACCTTTCCCGAGTTCTTGTCGTTGCGACGCGACTTCAACTCCTCAAGGGAGTCCTCGCTCATCTCCTCTTCGGACTTGCGGGGTGCATCGTAATCGGTTGCCATCCGGTCGCTTCCTTTCATCGCCGCGGAGCGACATGTGTATCACACGCCCGGTTGGGCCCGCTCGCCGCCCCGCCGAGATCGAGCCCCATTGTGCACCGTCGCTCAAGCGCCTGCCAGCCGCTGCCCATCCGCGCTGGTAAGTTTGGCCCGAACTGCCAGAGCGCCGACGGACGAGGACCCCATGGACAACGCATTCTCTCCCCGCGAGATCCAGGCGCGCATCCGCTCGGGCGCCTCGGTCTCCGACGTCGTGAGCGAGTCGGGTCTGGATGTCGCGCGGGTCGAGGCGTTCGCCGGGCCGGTGCTCGCGGAGCGCGAGCACATCGCCGGATCCGCGCGGACATCGACGATCCGTCGGCGCGGCGAGACCGGCAGCCATCGCAAGCTCGGCGACCTCATCGCTCAGCGGCTGCGCGCGCGCGGCGTCGACGACGACCAGCTGACCTGGGACGCCTGGCGCCAAGCCGACCTCAAGTGGCGCGTCCTCGCCGTCCTTCCCGGCGAGATCGAGGACCGCAGGGCGGAGTTCGTGTTCGACGCCAAGGGCCGGTTCTCGGTGGCCGACAACGCCGACGCCCGCTGGATGATCGGCGAGGAGCAGGTGGGCGCGCGCCCCGAGGAGGAGAACACCGTCGACCTGAACGACGAGCTCGCCCTCGTCCGCGCGGTCGCCGAGCCGACCCCCGAGGCGCCGGGAGAGGACGTGCCCGCCTCCGACCTCATGCACGACGGCAACGAGGACACCTCGCAGCTGGACCGCCTCTACGACATGCTGAGCGGCATCAGCGAGGACTCCGTACGGATCTACACGGGGATGTTCGAGGACACGGTCGTCGAGGCGGAGCTGGAGGTCACCACCGACGTCTTCGAGGACGACGACGAGCGTCCCGAGGCCGCGCCGTCGGCGCCTGCCGAGGAGCAGGCACCCGAGACCACGCCCGAGCCCGAGGAGCCCGCGCAGGAGCCGCTCGTCGCTGAGGAAGAGCCCGCCCCGGCGCCCAAGCCCCGCGGCCGCAAGAAGCGCGCCTCGATCCCCTCGTGGGACGAGATCATGTTCGGCGGCCCCACCACCTGATGCTCTCGGCGCCGCTTGGGTGCCCGGCGCTCGTTCATGGACCCGGCCCAAGTCTGCTGTGCAGGTCCGACGGAACCTGGCCGCCGCATTACCTCGTCGGCCCGGTCAACCACCGACGCGACGTCATCGTGGCTGCAAACGTCCAGTTCTGTCCGCGATCGACGTTAACGCGGCTGCAAATGTTCGATCCGCACGGCCAAGACGAACAACGTGTACGTCAGAGTCAGCATGCTGACTCTGACGTACACGCAAACGTCCGAGACGCCGCGAACAGGACGTTTGCAGCCACAATGAGGCACGCTCAGGAGCTCGCTCGATTGCCGAGGCCAAGGAACGCGTTGCAGCGCGAAGCGCGATCACGCGTGATCGCGCTTCGCTTGAGGCCCGGCTCAACGGGCGGCAGGCTACGGCGCGAGGCGCTCCGCGCCGCTGTACGCGTTGAACGAGGGCGGGCGCACGAAACCCAGCAGGGTCATGCCCGCCGACTGCGCCAACTCCACGGCCAACGACGACGGCGCGGACACGGCGGCGAGGGCCGGGATGCCCGCCATCAGCGCCTTCTGCGTGAGCTCGAAGCTCGCCCTGCCCGAGACCACGAGCACGCGACCCCGGGCCGGGAGGAGCCCTTGGAGAAGCGCCCAGCCGATGACCTTGTCGACGGCGTTGTGCCGCCCGACATCCTCGGCGACCCGCAGCGGCGTGCCGTCAGCCGTGAAGAGCCCGGCGGCGTGCAGGCCGCCGGTGCGATCGAAGGCGCGCTGACGCTCTCGCAGGAGGTCCGGGAGGCGCACCATCACCTCGGGGTCCAGGACGACGGCGTCGTCGGCCACCGACCACCGGGTCTGCTGCTCGATGGCGTCGATGCTCGCCTTGCCGCACACCCCGCACGAGGACGTGGTGTAGAAGTTCCGGGTGGGATCGACAGCGGGCGGCGCGACGCCGTCGGCGAGACGCACGTCGAGCACGTTGTATGTGTTCTGTGGCTGGCCGGAGTCGTCATCCACGACGGAGCCCGCGCAGTACATCGCCGCGCGGACGTCGCCGGGGCCGGAGATGACGCCCTCGGTGAGCAGGAAGCCGTGGGCGAGGTTGACGTCGTCGCCCGGGGTCCGCATGGTGACCGCGAGCGGGCTGCCGTTCAGGC
>DAONOU010000071.1:0-10728 GCA_035409265.1 Arachnia sp.
GGAGAACTGTGACCACCACCGAAGCCCCCACCTGGGACCAGTACATGCTGCCTGCGCTGAGGGTCCTCGCCGACGGCGAAGTTCAGCGGGCTCGCCAGATCTGCAACGCGGCGGCGGACCATCTCAGCGTCAGCGCCGAGGAGCGCGAGGTGCTCATCCCCTCGGGGCAGCAGCGGTACTTGAACCGCTCACTGTGGGCGCTCTCCTACCTGAGCCGCGCTGGCGCCGTCGAGAGGGTGAGTCGCGGGCAGTATCGGATCACACAGGTCGGCCAGCGCCTCGCAGAAGCTCACCCCGAGGGCATCCGCGAGAAGGACCTCCGCGGACTGCCCGGCTACATCTCGCCGTATGTGCGTTCCTCGTCGCCCACCACAGCGGCCGTCCCCACCGACGAGCCCTCCGCCGAGATCTCGGAGCTCTCCCCGACCGAGCAGGTTGAGCAGGGCATCTCGCGCATCCATGCCACGGTCGCGCAGGAACTCCTTGCCCGCCTCCATGCACAGGAACCCGCGTTCTTCGAGCAGGCGGTGCTCGACCTGCTGATGGCGATGGGCTACGGAGGTGCAGAGGGGCGCGCGACACGCACCCAGCTGTCCAACGACGGAGGCATCGACGGCGTGATCGACCAGGACGCGCTCGGGCTCAGCCGCGTCTACGTCCAGGCCAAGCGGTATGCACCGGATACATCGGTCGGACGCCCGGAGATTCAAGGCTTCGTCGGCGCGCTCCAGGGCCACCAGGCGGGCCAGGGCGTGTTCATCACCACAGGCCGCTTCAGTAGCACTGCCATCCAGTACGCCGAGAACGTCCCGACCCGCGTTGCCCTCCTCGACGGCGCCCGCTTGGCGAGGTTGATGATCAAGTACCGCGTCGGCGTCCAGGTCCGCAAGACCTACGACGTCGTCGAACTGGACGAGGACTACTTCGAGTAGCCATTGACTCCTGCGTCGATAGTGCGGCTGCTTAGGTCGGTTCTGGCGTCGATCCGGCGCCGCAGCAACAGACATACGCAGCCACACTACGCCCACCGCCGCAGTTCACAGACGCCTTGCGCGGGCGTACACTCCTTACATGACGACAATGTACGCAACGATCACGTCGAAAGGGCAGATCACCCTCCCCGCAGCGGCCCGACGTGCGCTCGGGCTACACGAGGGTCAGAAGGTCGGCATCCGGGTCGAGGGGGACTCTCTGGTGATCGACCGTCCTCCCAGCCTCGACGCTGTGCGCGCCAAGATTCGCGAGGAGGCCGAGGCTCGCGGCACCTGGGGGATTGTTCCCGTGGCCGGCGACGGCTGGGCAGCACGGGCCGAGGACTTCCGTGGCAACGATTGATACGAACGTATTGCTTCGCTGGGTCCTCAACGATGTCCCGACGCAAGCTGTGGCCGCCGAGGCCTTGCTGACCAACGGCGAGCAGCACCTTGTCCCCGATGAAGCGCTGATCGAGACCGTCTTCGTCCTGGACAAGGTGATGGGGCTCTCACGCGCCACCGTCGTCGCGTCAGTGGAGTTGGTCATGGGCGTCGCGCAGTTGAGCCTCGACCGCGCACTGTGGCGAACGGCTCTCAACGATTACCTGGCCCACCCGAAACTCTCGATCAGCGACACCTTTCTGACCGCCATCGCGAACGCCACCAGACAATTGCCGCTCTACACGTTCGACAAGAAGCTGGCAAACCAACTCGACGGCGCCGAGCTGCTCCACTAGAGCCGCTCTACTCCCGACGCCAGACTGCGGGCCTTTCAAGGTCCGGCGTTTCCCACACCCAACCTGCTCGTCGGAACGCGTGTGGATGCGCTACGCAATCAGCGCAACGCCCTCGGCGCGGGCCGCGTCCGCGAGGCGACGATCGCGGGTGGCCAGGTGGCAGCCGTACTGCTCGGCGGCGATCAGGTAGCTGGCATCGTAAGACGTCAAGCCGTGGGTGCGGGCCAAGGCCAGCAGGTGCGCAGGTGCCGGGTCGAGTTCGCTCATCTCCAGCGGCAGCCGGTCCAACAGTGCGAGGACCGCGACGGCGTCGGCGGCCGTGATCCGGCCACGCTTCTCGGCCTGGATCAGCGCGTTGGAGATCTCCAGCCACCAGAGCGGCGTGACGATCGCTCCCGCTTCGCGCACCGCCGCGAGGACGCGGTCGGACAGTTCGTCGTGCTCGTCCTCGAAGCACCACGACAGCGCCATGGAAGCGTCGACCACGACGCCATTCACAGCCGACCCTCTGCGATAGCATCCGCGACCGAGAACCCGAGTCGTCGTCCCTCGCGAAACGCCGCGAACTCGTCGATGATCTCGTCACCGCAGGGCTGAACCCGAACACCGACGAGTCTTGCCGTCGGCTTGCCGTGCTTCGTGATCACAAAGCTCTTTCCACGGGCAACCTCGTCGAGAAGCCGCGGCAGGTGAGTCTTTGCCTCGTATGCACCGATCGTCATACATCTAGACTAGTCTCCGACTGGTTTAAGTCCAAGACTCCTCGCCTCGTCCATTCCTGCCAGTTCCGCGCCTCAATGCGGTTGGCATGTGTCCCCATAGACACGCATGCGACCGTGTTTGTCAGCAGCGGAGGGCCCGAAACAGTCATGCGATGTTTCATACACCAGATGTATGTTTATGGCGTCACTTCAAAATGACGCCTGTGCCCTGACTACGGCCCCAGCAGGGCCAGGGGAACGACCGCAATGCCGTCGGAGCGGCGGTAGGCGTACTCCCCCGTCGTCAGCACAACCCGGTCGGCCAGGCGGTCTCCGATCTGATCGTGAAGCCAGTTCAGGTGCCGCACGTCGTGGTCTGAGACGCTGCCCGCCAGCTTCACCTCGATCGCGACCACGGAGCGATCCGGCCCCTCGACGATGAGGTCGATCTCGCGAGCCGTGCCCATCGTTCGCAGGTGGCCGACCTGCGCCTCTGTAGCCTCCGCGTAGACCCTCACGGACTGCGTCGCCAGCGACTCAAAGAGCGCACCGAGCCACGTCCCGGTCTGCGTGCCCACTCGGTCCCCCTCACCCGTCAGCAACCCACGCTTGCCAACACCCACAAGACGGGCAGCCAACGCCGGATCGACAAGGTGATGCTTCGGCGTGACCGTCAGCCTCTTGAGAGGCGAGAACGCCGGTATCCACGCTTCGAGCGGGTCGAGGACGAACAGTCGAGTCAGCGCCTCGCGGTACACCTCCGCGGTCTGTCGCGTGGGTTTGTCCCCCTCGCCCGGCGTTGCCGAGTCCAGGATGTTGCTATACGCCGCCTGGGTTGATGTCGCTGCCGCATAGGCGGACAGCCACGCCCTGAGCGCGCGAGGGCGACGGACCTCCACCTCGTTTTCCACGAGCTCGCGGTCAACGATCCGGGTGACATAGCTGTCGAGTTGGATGCGCTGACCTCGCTCGCTGAGGGGCCGAATGCCGGGGAACCCGGACCCCAGGATCTCATCGGTGTACTCGGCAAGTCCGACGGTCGTGTGTCCTCCGATCTCCACCCCCTCGCGGTTCATCAGCGACGCAAGCGACACCGTCGGGGTCTCGATGCCTCGCTCCGCGAGACTCAACGGCCTCATCCTCACACTGACGATCCGCCCAGCACCCGAGTGAATGCGCACCCCGGGCGCCACACCGGCCGATCCCGTGAGGAGGAACTGTCCCCCCGCGCGATCGTCGTCGACGGCGCGCCGGACCGCGTCCCACACCTGAGGTTCCAGTTGCCACTCGTCAATCAGGACCGGCGGTTCGAGGTTCCTGATCAAGCGCACATTGCCCGCCACAAGCGCACGCTGCGACGCAACATCCATCGAGAGTTCACTCCGCGCCCGCTGGCGCGCGGTCGCCGTCTTCCCGACGCCTTTGGCCCCCTCCAAGGCGATCGCGGCAAGGTCCCCGATGACCTCGTCGAGCAGGTCATCGATGATTCGACGGGTGTAACTCATCGCTGAATCATACATCTCATCGCCTATCTAGTTAACATCTCATCGCCTCTCAAGTGAACATCTCATCGCCCTGCACTCGACCGAGAACTCCACCAAGATGCTCCGCACCCCCGCCAAAACCCCAGAATCCCCAGCCAGCCGCAGTTTTCCGTCAGACCTTTCGCTAGGCTCGACGTGCCGTCGAACGGAGAGGTGAGCGATGGGCAACTTCGACTTCCTCCGCGAGACGCTGCCCGGGGTCTTTCCCGACAGCGCGCGGGCCGAGTCGTACCTCACCTCCGATCCTCGCGCGGCGTGCATCTACAGCCGGCGCGCGGCGGAACTCCTTGTCAATCACCTGTACGACGTCCTAGCGCTCCGCGAGCCGTACCGGGACGACTTCGCGGCCAAGGCCAACGATCCGGTGTTCAAGGCCCGCGTCGGCAGCGGCATCCAGGCCAAGCTCAACCTCATCCGGCTGAACGGCAACGACGCCGTCCACAAGCCCAAGCCCGTCCCGCCGGGCACCGCGTTGGCGACGCTGCGCGAGCTGTTCCACGTCATGATCTGGGCCGCGTTCCGGCACTCCCCGAATCCCGGGGCCGTGCCGACGGGCAGGCAGTTCGACCCACAGCTTGCCGCGCGTTCCGCTCCCCTCACCCGCGAGCGGGTGCAGCAGCTCGCGGCCAAGTTCACGGCCCAGGACGAGGCTCACGCCAGGGAGCTCGCCGAGCGCGACGAGGCCCGCGCCCAGCTGGAGGCCGAACTCAGCGAGCTCCGGGCGCAGATCGCCGAGGCGCAGGCCGTCAACACCCAGACGGATGACCACGACTACAACGAGGCCGAGACCCGCGACCTGTTCATCGACCGGCTGCTGAATGAGGCCGGATGGCCGCTCGCCGATGCCCGCGACCGCGAATACGAGGTCGACGGCATGCCGAACGCGCAGAGCAAGGGCTACGTCGACTACGTCCTCTGGGGTGCCGACGGGCTGCCGCTCGCCGTCGTCGAGGCCAAGCGCACGACGAAGTCCCCCGCCATCGGGCAGAAGCAGGCCGAGCTGTACGCCGACGCGCTCGAGCGCCGCTTCGGCCGCCGCCCCGTCATCTTCTACACCAACGGCTACGAGCACTGGCTGTGGGACGACGCCGCGGGGTACCCGCCGCGCGAGGTGCAGGGCTTCCTCACCCGCGACGAGCTGGAGCTGGCCATCCAGCGTCGCTCGACCCGCCGTCGGCTCGCCACCGAGCCCGTCAACACCGACGTCGCCGGGCGCGCCTACCAGCAGCGCGCCATCAAGGCCGTCGGCGAGGCGTTCGACGGCAAGGAGCGGCGGGCGCTGCTCGCGATGGCTACGGGTTCCGGCAAGACGCGCACGGTGATCGCGCTCATCGAGCAGCTAATGAAGGCCGGCTGGGTGAAGCGCGCGCTGTTCCTCGCCGACCGCACGGCGCTCGTCACGCAGGCGGCCAACGCGTTCAAGGCACACCTGCCGCAGTCGTCGCCGGTCAACCTCGTGACGGAGCGGAAGGGCGACGGCCGCGTCTACCTCTCCACCTACCCCACCATGCTCAACCTGCTGAGCGAGGTCGATGACGGCGGGCGCCGGTTCGGCCCCGGCTTCTTCGACCTCATCGTCGTCGACGAGGCCCACCGCTCCGTCTACGCCAAGTACAAGGCCATCTTCGACCACTTCGACGCGCTCCTCGTCGGCCTGACCGCGACGCCGAAGGACGAGGTGGCCCACAACACCTATCAGCTGTTCCACCTCGAGGACGGCGTCCCCACCGATGCCTACAGCCTCGACGAGGCGGTCGCCGACGGCTACCTCGTGCCGCCGCGCGCGGTGTCGGTCGGCACACAGTTCCTGCGCCAGGGCATCCGCTACGACGACCTCAGCGACGACGAGAAGGACCAGTGGGACACGCTCGAGTGGGGCGACGACGGACCGCCTGCCGAGGTCGGCTCCGAGGAGATCAACAGGTTCCTGTTCAACGAGGACACCGTCGACAAGGTGCTCGCGACGCTGATGACCGACGGCTACACCGTCGCCGGCGGGGACCGACTGGGCAAGACGATCGTCTTCGCGAAGAACCAGCAGCATGCCGAGTTCATCCAGCGCCGCTTCGACCTCGGCTGGCCGGAGCACGCGGGCCGCTTCGCGCGCGTCATCACCCACTCGGTGCCCTACGCGCAGCAGCTGATCGACGACTTCTCCGTCCCGGACAAGCCGCCCCACATCGCGATCAGCGTCGACATGCTCGACACCGGCATCGACGTGCCCGAGGTACTCAACCTCGTGTTCTTCAAGATGGTTCGATCGAAGTCGAAGTTCTGGCAGATGATCGGACGCGGCACCCGGCTGCGGCCCGACCTGTTCGGCCCCGGCCGGGACAAGACCGACTTCCTCGTCTTCGACTTCTGTGGGAACCTCGAGTTCTTCAGCCAGGATCTGCCCGGATCCGAAGGCTCGGTGCAGAAGTCGCTGACCCAGCGCATCTTCGAGGGGCGCTTGGCGATGGTGCAGGCGCTCGACACGGCCGGCGGCGAGCGCGAGCTGCGGGCGTCGACGGCGGGGTGGCTGCGAGAGGTCGTCGACGGAATGACGCTCGACAACGTGCTGGTCCGCCCGCACCGTCGGGCCGTCGAGCGGTTCTCGCAGGCCGACGCGTGGGAGTCGCTCACCGCCGACGGCGCGGCCCTCGCGCTGACGCTGTCTGGGCTGCCGAGCCAGGTCACGGACGACGACGAGGCGGCCAAGCGTTTCGACCTGCTGATCCTCCGCCGCCAGCTCGCGCAGCTGGAGGGCGACGCCGTCGCCGCCGAGCGCGTGCGAGAGGCGGTGCAGGAGATCGCCTCCGGCCTGCTCGGCAAGCTGACCATCCCGGCGGTCAAGGAGCGCGCCGAGCTGCTCGAAGAGGTCGCCGGCGACGACTGGTGGGTCGACGTGACGCTGCCGATGCTGGAGCTTGTACGCGTCCGGGTCAGATCGCTGGTCCGGTTCGCCGACAAGGCAACGCGCGCCACCGTCTACACCGACTTCGAGGACACGCTTGGGGAGGCGGTCGAGATCACGCTGCCCGGGGTCACGCCCGGCACCGACGTCGAGCGGTTCCGGGCGAAAGCGCGGGGCTACCTGCGCATGCACGAGGACGCGCTCGCGCTGCAGCGGCTGCGCCGCAACAAGCAGCTCACGAGCCAGGATCTCTCCGAGCTTGAGGGGATGCTCCACGACGCCGGCGCCGGCCCCGCCGACCTGGTGTGGGCCGCGCACCAACCCGGCGGCCTGGGGTTGTTCATCCGCTCGCTGGTCGGGCTGGAGCGCGCCGCCGCCGAGGAGGCGTTCACCGATTTCCTCGGCGACGGCGCGGGCTACACCGTCAGTCAGGTGCGGTTCGTCGACCTGATCGTCAAGGAACTGACGACCCAGGGCGCGATGGAGCCCGCCCGGCTGTTCGAGTCGCCCTACACCGACGTCGCCGCGACGGGCCCCGATGGGCTGTTCGCCGAGGGCGACGTCGGCAAGATCGTCGACATCCTGGGCGCCGTCAGATCGACCGCGGTGGTGGCCGCTACTGGCTGAGGCGCTCGGCCTTCAGCTGCTCCGCCTGCTCGTGGGCGACCTCGGCGAGGCGCGCGGACACGAGCGAGAGCGCCTCCTCGAAGGCCTCCGCGCGGAAGCGCGCCTTGCCGCCCTTGGCGTAGGCCTCGCCGCGGGCGCCCTTCTCCGCGACGTTCTTCGCGGCCTTGCGGCGGTAGTTCGTCGTGTGCTTGTTGCGCGCGCGCCTGACGCGGCGATGCAGCGCGATCAAGCCGTCCTCGTCGAGCTGGTTCATCCGCTCAGGCTCGATCTCGCGCATCAGGTCCTTCTCGGACTCCTTCAACACCCACAGGTAATCCTGCATCTCCGCCTCTTCCTTGATGATCGGTAGTTCGTGTTCAGCCTAGTGGGCCACGGGTTCTTCGGCCTTGATCCAGGCGAACTCGCCGGAGTCCAGCTCGACGAGCGCGTTGCCGTCGGCCAATCGGGCGAGCGGGTCGCCCTCGATCACGAACGGGACGGGGCCCGCGGCATCGATCAGCAGGCGCGACGCGCCCGCGGGCTCGACGGTGGCGGCCAGCTCGTCGAGCAGGCACGGCACCGGGCGCGCGTCGGGCTGCCAGGCGCGCAGCGCGTCGATCCCGGTGAACGCCAGCAGATAGGTGCCGGTCTCGTCGGTCAGCGTCACCGCGGCCATCTCCGCGTGCCGGTCCGGGTCCGGCTCCGAGCCTCCCTCGTCGCCGCTCGCGACGATCGGCAGCAGCAACCTCGACGTGCACAGCGCCACGAGCGCGCGGATGTAGCCGGGCTGGTCCACGGCCTTCGCGATCGCCGCCCTCGTCACCGGGTCCGGCTCCCCGTGGTCTCCTGCGAACCGCGAGCTGGGCTGAGCGAGCGTGCGAAGGTCCATGGAGGCCAGGCTATCGAAGTCTTGTGGGAGACTTAGCCCATGTCAGTCACGCTGCTCGTCACCATCGCCCTTGCCGTGCTCATCGCGGCCGCGACGGCGGGATTCACCTCACGATCGCGGTCGGCGCGCACGGCGGTGATCGGGGCCGGCTGGACCGCGCTCCCCGTCGGGCTGTGGCTGACCGGCGTGACGGACCTCACCGTCAACGGCATCGCGTCGCTCATCGCGTGGTTCCAGCGCACGCCGTTCACGACGGCGACGGCGTGGGGCCTCGGGCTGCTGATCGGCGGCATCGTGTTCGTCGTCGTCGGCGCCATGCTGCCGAAGAAGGATCCCGCCGAGCGCCCGGCCAAGGCCGTCAAGGGTGCCGACGCCCGCCCCGCCTCCCCGCAGGCCCGCGGGGGTCAGCGTCCCCAAGTCCAGGGCGGTCAGCCCACAGTCCCCGCCACCAGGCCCGCGCCGAAGCAGGCTCAGAAGGGCCTCGACCCCGAGGACGCCGAGATCGAGGAGCTGCTGCGCAAGCGCGGAATCATGTGACGTCCTGGCTGGTGGCGCCGTGCTCAACCAGCCAGCGGCGCAGTTCGATCACCTTCCGCTGGGCGGCCTCGCCCTCTAGGAACTGGATGGCGAGCACGGGCGCGCGCTTCAGTCCGCCGTCGCGCTTGATCAGCAGCGACGACCACGCGTCGCCCGAGCGCAGCCGCAGGCCCGCGATCTCGTTCACGGAGTACCGCCGCACCAGAGGACCGTTGCGCACGACGACCTGATCGTCCGCGGCCCACAAGCGCGAGTACCCCACCGACAGCATGACGAAGATCATGAAGAAGATGAAGAACAGCAGCGTGGCGGCCTGCGGCCAGGTGATCTCGCTGCGGATCTCCGGGCCGAGCTGCCACCAGCCGAACATCGCGAACGCGAGCAGCACCATCGACAGCACCACCGCCGTCATCAGCGCGGGCGGGCTGGTGTAGGACAGCCGCTCGGGGACCGGATTCTCCGCCGCCGCATCGGGCTGGGCCTCGGCCGCGCCGTCGGAGTGAGTCTCTGGCTCGTCACCGGGCCGGAACTCCGGCATCGGGTCCTGCCGCTCGTCGCTCACAGCCGGCAGGCGGTCAGCTCGGTCAGCAGAATGCCGCGAGCCCCCGCATCGTAGAGCCGGTCCATCAGCAGGTGCGCGCCCTTGCGCGGGACCAGCACGCGCACGGCGCACCAGCCCTCCTTGTGGAGCTTCGACACCGTCGGGCCCTCGACGCCGGGCGCGAGGTCCGTCGTCGCCGAGAGGTCGGCCTCGGCCACGTTGTAGTCCATCATCAGGAAGTTCTGCGCGACGAGCACCGAGTTCAGGCGCGTCTCCAGCGCCTCGGCTCCCTCGGGGAGGTCCGTCCCCGTGCGCTGGATGAGCACCGCCTCGGAGGTGCAGATCGCGCCGTCGAGCATCTCGAGGCCCGCGCGGCGCAGCGTCGTGCCCGTGTCGACCACGTCGGCCACGACGTCGGCGACGCCCAGCCGGATGGCCGACTCGACGGCCCCGTCGAGCTTCACGAGGTCCGCCTCGATGCCCTGCTCGGTGAGGTACGCGTCGAGCAGCCCCGGGTAGGAGGTGGCGATGCGCTTGCCCTGCAGGTCCGCGACGGTCATCCGCGAGCCCCCGACGGCGGCGAAGCGGAACCGCGAACCGGCGAAGCCGAGCTGCATGATCTCGGTGGCCTGGGCACCGGAGTCGAGCAGCATGTCGCGTCCGGTGATGCCGAGGTCGAGGTCGCCGCGGCCGATGTAGACGGCGATGTCGCGGGGCCGGAGGTAGTAGAACTCGACGCCGTGGTCCGCGTCGATCAGCGTCAGGTCCTTGGGGTCGGTGCGCTGGCGGTAACCCGCGGCGCGCAGCATGGCGGCGGCGGGCTCGGCCAGGGCGCCCTTGTTGGGGACGGCGATGCGGAGCAGTCGGTCACTGGTCACAGTGTTCACCCTTGTCAGAGGTATCAGAGGTAGCGGTAGACGTCGTCGAGGTCCAGGTCGAGCGCCAGCATCATCACCTGGAGGTGGTAGAGCAGTTGGCTGATCTCCTCGGCGGCCTGTTCCTTGGTCTCGTGCTCGGAGGCCATCCACACCTCGGCGGCCTCCTCGACGATCTTCTTGCCGATCGCATGCACGCCCGCATCCAGGCGGGCGACGGTGCCGGACCCCTCGGGCCGGGTGCGGGCGGTCTCAGAGAGCTGCTCGAAGAGCTGGTCGAACGTCTTCACGATGCCCCAGCCTATCGGTCAGAGCGCGATCCCCAACAACGCATCGACGGCGGCGCGCACCTGGGCCGGGGCGTCGGCGTCGTCGCCGCCCGCGAGCGAGGCCTCCGCCCACCGGTCGACGGCGGCCAGCGCGGCCGG
>DAONOU010000072.1:0-10663 GCA_035409265.1 Arachnia sp.
CGTCTTCGCCGAGGTCGCCCGCTCCGGCGTCGATGCGGAGTTCGTCGCCGTCGGCCCCACCACGCCCACCGAGGGTGTCACCGTCCTGGGAGCGGTCTCGGACGCCGAACGCGAGCGCCTGCTCGCCGAAGCGACGGTGCTGGTCGCCCCGAACCTGGCGGGGGAGTCGTTCGGGCTGGTGCTGGTCGAGGCCCTGGCCCACGGCGCCGCGGTCCTCGCCAGCGACCTGCCCGCCTTCCGCGCCGTCGTCGACGACCCCGCCGTCGCCCGCTTCTTCCCGCCCGGCGCCGCGACCGCCGCGACCGCAGGCCTCCGCGAGTTGCTCGCCACACCCCCAGACCCGGCCCTGACAAGAGCCGCGGCCGCCCCCTACGCCTGGGACTCCGTCGGCCCGCGGGTGCTCCGGGCGTATGAGCTCAGCCGATCGCGCTAGACCATAGCCGCAAGGGGATGTGGGCCGCGGCGTGCGGGAAGCGGGCACGGCGCGGACGCGTTCACAGGCATGGCATAGGCTGGCGGCGTGGCAGCATCTCTCGTCCCCGAACAGCAGTGGGATACCGACGCCGTCCTCACCATCCCCAACGTCATCTCGTTCGTGCGCCTGCTCGGCATCCCCACGTTCTGCTGGCTGATCCTCATCGGCCAGGACACCGCGGCCATCATCCTGCTCGCGGTGTTCGGCGCCACGGACTGGGTCGACGGCTACCTGGCGCGCAGGCTGAAGCAGCGCACGGCGCTGGGCGCGAAGCTGGACCCCATCGCGGACCGGCTGTACATCCTCGCGACGGTGATCGTCCTGCTGCTGCGCGGGATCGTGCCGATCTGGTTCGTCGTCGCGCTCCTCGCCCGCGACGTCATGCTCGCCGCCCTCGTCCCCGTGCTCCGCAAGCACGACATCGTGGCGCTACCGGTCAACTACGTGGGCAAGACGGGCACGTTCCTGCTGCTGTTCGCGCTCCCGCTGATCCTGATCGGCTCCGAGAAGTTCCTCGGCTGGCCCGTCGCCTACTGGCTCGGCTGGGCGCTCGGCATCGCCGGGGCCGCGTTCTACTGGGCCGCGGGCCTGCTCTACGTCCGCGAGACCGTGCGGCTCGCGAAGGGAGACAGGTGAGGCGTCCCGACGCCAGCATGAGCCTGCTGACCGACCTGCAGGCCGACGCCCTCGAGCCCGAGTACCGCGCGGGCTCGTCCGCGAAGCCCAGCCGCGTGCGGTTGGCCACGGCGATCGGCCTCGTGGCGGTCCTCATCACCGTCGCCCTCCTCCAGACCACCCGCGGCGCGGGCACCGCGGCCGCGCAGCGCCAGGAGCTCCTCGACCGGGTCGCCGCCGCGGAGGCCCGCCAGGGGGAGGTCGCCGATCGGGTGACGGCCCTCGACGAGGAGATTGGCCGCCTCGGCCAGCAGGCCCTCGGCGATCCCGACCAGCGCGCACGGCTGACCGAGCTCGAGCAGCTCACCGGGGCCGTCGCGGTCGAGGGTCCGGGCATCGTCGTGGAGGTGTCCGACGCCCCCGGCGCCGACGGCACCAGCGGGCTCGTTCTCGACGGCGACCTCACGCGGCTCGTCAACGGCCTCTGGACCGCGGGCGCGGAGGCGATCAGCATCAACGGCAGGCGGCTGACCGTGCTCACCCCCATCCGCTCCGCAGGCGCGGCCATCACCGTCGACTACGTCTCGCTCAGCCCGCCCTACCGGCTGGACGTGATCGGCGATCCCAACCGGCTCCAGGCCCGCTTCAACGAGACCGCGG
The DNA here is from genome assembly GCA_035409265.1 of Arachnia sp. GTDB lineage: Bacteria > Actinomycetota > Actinomycetes > Propionibacteriales > Propionibacteriaceae > Arachnia. The sequence continues at coordinate 1,751 of DAONOU010000072.1, forward strand.
CCGCCTCGTGGTGGCACTTCCTGACCCAGAACTACGGCGTTACCATGTCGATCTCCCAGGCCGACGGGGACCTCTCCCTCCCCGCCGACTCGGGCATGACCCTCCGCCACGCGGCGGCGGGATAGGAGGAGCTATGTTCGCGTTGTTGGGCCTGATCGCCGGCATCGTCGTCGGCGTCGTGCTGCAGCCCACGCTTCCGCCGGTTCTCGCTCCATACCTCCCGATCGCGATCGTGGCGGCCTTCGACGCCATCCTCGGCGCCACGCGCGCCTATCTGGAGGGCATCTTCTCCGACCGGGTCTTCCTCGTCTCCTTCCTCTCCAACGTCGTGATCGCCGGGCTGATCGTGTTCGTGGGCGACCAGATCGGCGTCGGCTCCCAGCTCTCCACCGGCGTGGTCGTCGTCCTCGGCATCAGGATCTTCACCAACGCCGCCGCCATCAGGAGGGCCGTGCTGCATGCCTGAGGAAACGCCCCCCGCCCGCCGGGCGATCGACCCCAGCCGGCGCGCCAACCTGTTGCGGGACTTCTTCCGGCCGAGTCGAGGCCAGCTCACCGTCGGCCTCGCGCTGTTCGTGACCTCGCTGATCGTCGTGATCACGCTCGGCTCGCAGGCCGCGCAGCCGGACTTCACGAACGTCCGCCAGGCCGAGCTGATCCAGCTACTCGACAACATCTCCGCCGAGACCCGGCGGCTGGAGGACGAGGCCCGCGACCTCGAGGCCGCGCGCACCGAGCTGATCAGCGGCGCGAACCGCGAGGAGGCGGCCCGGCAGGAGGCCGAACGGCGCCTCCAGCAGGCCGAGATCCTGGCGGGCGTCGTGCCCGTGACCGGCCCCGGCGTGCGGATCTCCATCTCGGACCCCGAGGGCAAGCTGACGGCGGAGCTGTTGCTCGACGCCGTCGAGGAGCTGCGCGACGCCGGCGCGGAGGTGATCGAGCTGAACGACGCCGTGCGCCTCGTCATGCGCTCCGCGTTCACCACCACGGAAGACGGCACTGTCGTGGCCGACGGCGTGGAGCTCCGCGCGCCGTACCTCATCGACGCGATCGGCGACCCCGCGACGCTCGAGGCGGGCGCGCGCTTCCGCGGCGGACTCGTCAGCGAGGTCGAGGGCGAGCGCGTCGGGGGGTCGGTGCTGATCACGCAGTCCGACGAGATCGGCATCGCCACGACCGTGGAACCCCAGGCCAATCAGTTCGCGCGCCCGCGCTAACCTAGGCACTCGGGGTAGCCTGTGACCAGCCCCGGCGAACGACGAGGAAGTGTGGATATGAAGTGCCCGAAGTGTGGATCTGACCGACCTGCCGAGGCCAGGTTCTGCAGCGAGTGTGGCACCTCCCTCGTCGACTCCACCGGCGATACCACCACGATGATCCCCGTCGCGGTCGACACGCCCGAGCACGTCGAGCTGACCGAGAACGAGCGGGAGGCCGCGCGTGCGCTGTCCCCGGGCAACGCCCTGCTGGTGGTCAATCGCGGCTCCGGGGACTCGAACCGCTTCCTGATCGACGCGGACGTCACAACCGTCGGCCGCCACCCCGAGTCGGACATCTTCCTCGACGACATCACGGTCTCGCGCCACCACGCGAAGTTCGTGCGCAGCGCCGGGCACCTCTACCTCGAGGACCTCGGCAGCCTGAACGGCACCTACGTGAACCGGACGCTCCTCGACGGCCGCTCGATGCTCCGCGAGGGCGACGAGATCCAGATCGGCAAGTACCGCGCGACGATCTCGCTGAGCGAGCCCGGAACGCTCTGATGCCCGGCCCGGCGCGCACCATCGGCCGCGTGCTGGAGATGATCCGTCCCGAGTTCCCCGACATCTCGGTCTCGAAGCTGAGATACCTGGAGGCGGAGGGGCTGATCGCTCCGGACCGGCAGCAGCCGTCGGGGTACCGTCGCTTCTCGCAGAACGACGTCGACCGGCTGCTCTACGTGCTGCGCGCGCAGCGCGACCGCTACCTGCCCCTCAAGGTGATCCGGGAGGAGCTGGAGGCGATCGACCGGGGCGAGGAACCCCCCACGCACGACCCGAAGCCCGAGGGCGAGCCTGCGCAGGAGCCACGCAAGACATCGCGCGGCGGCAAGCACCTGATGAGCCGCAGGCAGGTCCTCACCGAGTCCGGCATCGGAGAGGCCACGATGATCCAGCTGGAGCGCCAGCGCATCATCCAGCCGCGCCGGGGCACGCAGCTGTACGGCCCCGAGGCCGTCGCGCTCGCCGTCGCCGCGAAGAAGCTGGGCGGCTACGGCATAGACCTTCGCCAACTGCGGGTGCTGCAGCAGGCGGCCAGCATGGAGGCCGCGTTCGTCGAGCAGCTCCTCGAGCCGCACCGGCGACGTTCGGGCGGCCCGCCGCAGGAGCTGGTCCACGAGATGTACCGCCTGGTCATGCAGGCCCACGCGGCCCTGCTGCACGGTCAGATTCTCTGAGCTACGGTTACCTCATGATCTCGCTCGAAGTGGTCGGCATCCGGTTGCTGAGCCCCGAAGATCCGCCGGTTCTCCTGCTGGGCGAGGAGGGCGGCACCCGCTCGCTGCCCATCTGGATCGGCAGCACGGAGGCCGCGGCCATCGCGTCGGCGCTGGAGGGGGAGAAGCCGCAGCGCCCCATGACGCACGACCTGCTCGCCACGCTGGTCGCGCGCATGGGAACGGGTGAGGTCGTGATCACGGGGATGAGCGACGGCATCTACGACGCCGTCTTGCACATCGGCGCCGAGGAGATCCAGATCCGGCCCAGCGACGGCGTCGCCGTCGCCGTGAGGTTGGGGTGGCCGGTGCGCTGCCCGCGCGCCCTCATGGATCAAGTAGGGGTTGAGGTTGAGGCCGGCGGTGCGGACGAGGTCGAGGCCTTCCGGGCCTTCCTCGACAGCGTCAGCGCGGAGGATTTCGAGGACGAAGACCCTAGTCAATAGCGATTTGCGGCCCGCTCCTTCCGGCGGGGCCTCGCGTCGATAGAATTGGCCCCTGATGTTTTGCGGCTCGCCCGGGCGTGTCGCGATGACCGACGGCGCCGGGTCCGGTTAGCGTCTGGGAGTCGGCCGTCAGCCGATCACACCGATCCGAAATGAGGGACCGTGGCCGAGAAGCTCGCGTGGCAAGAGGTGCTTTTCGACGGCGACTTCGCGCCCGTCCCCAGCGACACCGGCTTCCGCGGCCCCATCGCCCACCGCGTGGCGGGCATCACCTACCGCCAGCTCGACTACTGGGCGCGCACCGGCCTGGTCGTGCCGAGCATCCGCAACGCCGAGGGCTCCGGCACCCAGCGCCTGTACTCGTTCCGCGACATCCTGCTGCTCAGGGTCGTCAAGCGGTTCCTGGACGTCGGCATCTCGCTGCAGCAGATCCGCGTCGCCATCGACCACCTGCGCACCCGCGGCGCCGACGACCTGACCGAGCTGACGCTCGTCAGCGACGGCTTCAGCGTCTTCGAGGTGACCTCGGCCAACGAGCTGTTCGACCTGACCCGCGGCGGCCAGGGCATGTTCATGATCTCGGTCAGCTCCGTGTGGCGCGAGCTCGAGGGCACGATCTCGACGCTGCCGGGAGAGCGCGCCACCGACGAGGCCGCCCCCGTCGTCGAGGACCCGGCGGACGAGCTCGCCGCCCGTCGGCGCGCCCGCGCCGTCTGAGGCAGCCGCCTTGCCGGGTATGTTCGAGCCCATGAGGGAATGGGTCGAGCGGGTCAAGAGGCACCCCCTCGTCGCCCACGCGCTGTACGCCAACCAGAGATTCCAGGAGCGCCTCGGCCCGCAGTTCGCCGGCGCCATCACCTACTTCTCGGTGCTCTCGCTCGTCCCCGTGCTGATGTTCGTGTTCGCCATGCTCGGCATGACCATGACGGTGCTGCGGCCGGACCTGCTGTACCAGCTCACCCGCGAGATCCGCGGCGCGCTCGGCGACTCGGCGATGACCGAGCCGCTGGTCGACCTCGTCACCACCTCGTTGGTCAGCTGGCGATCGGTCACCACCTGGGCCTTGCTCGGCGCCGGCTGGGCGGGGTCCCGCTGGGCCGGGCACCTGAAGCGCGCCGTGCGCGTGATGTGGTCCAACGAGTTCGAGGACGCCACGAAGCGGCGCAACTTCTTCGCCGAGCTGGGCGTCAACCTCCTGGTCTTCCTCGGGCTCATCACCACGATCGGCATCGGCCTGGGCCTCGCCTCCGTCGGCGGCCCCTTCTCGGAGCAGATCGTCAGGTTGCTGGGCTGGGAGTCCGTGCCCGGGATCGGCTTCCTCGTGCAGCTCGGCGCCGTGCTGATGACGTTCGTCGCCGGCTGGGTGATGTTCGCCTTCCTGTTCGTGGTCCTGCCCAACGAGCCGGTCAGCCCCCGCGCGTGGCTGATCGGCACCCTCGTCGGCGCGCTGGGCGTCACCGTGCTGCAGTCGGTCGCCGGACGCGTCCTCGGCATCTTCTCCGGCAACGTCTCCGCGCAGATCTTCGGCAACACCATCGTCGTCATGCTGCTGTTCAACACACTGGCGATGTTCATCCTGTTCACCGCGGCCTGGGTGGGGACCGAGGGCTACTGGCGCGGGGCCGTGGCCGACGCGGATGCCCCAGCGGCACCCGCGGAGGAGGTCATCGTCGTCGACGCCGTCGAGCCGGAGCCCGTAGGCGAGCCCGCGCCGTGGGGCGGGATTCCCCGGCCGAGCAGGCACGAGACCGTGCGCCAGGACGTCGCGGCCCGGGGCATGAAGGTGAACCTGGGGATCGGCTACGGCCTCGGCGCCGCCACCGGCCTCGGTCTCGGCGCCGTTCTCATCGGGGTCGTTCGTCGCGCGAGAGAGTTCCTGAGCAGAAAGTCCCGGTAACACGAAAGCGCCGACCGTCCGGGGACGGTCGGCGCTTCCCAAGGTCAGTGCGCGACGGCGCGGGCCGGGAACTCCTGGCCGATCTCGGCGTGGGCGCGGTTCTCGTCGGGGTCGTTCGTCGCGCGCGAGAGTTCCTGAGCCGAAAGTCTCGGTAACACGAAAGCGCCGACCGTCCGGGGACGGTCGGCGCTTCGCGGTAAGCAGGGATCAGTGCGCGACGGCCGGGGCCGGGAACTCCTGGCCGATCTCGGCGAGCATGGCCTTGTACCAGTCCTGGTTGATCTCGAACGGCTTGCCGCCCTTGATCCGGTCGAAGGCGATGGCGGTCAGCACGTCGCCGTTCTCCTCGTCGTGGCCGATCACGCCGGGCTCGCCGCGCAGGGCGGAGTCGACGGCGAGGTCGGTGCACTGCTTGATGAGGGCCAGGTCGGCGTCGTTGGCGGCGGCGGCTCGGGAGTAGTAGCCGGACTTCTGGATCATGACCTTCTCGGCGTTCAGCTTCTCGGCGAACTTCGACGCGAACCAGGCGCCGGGGTTGACCTTGTCGAGCTTGACGTGGCCGAAGGGGTCGCGGGGGACCTCCTCGCCGGCGGCCTCCATCTCGGCGACGATCGAGTCGAGGCCCGCGCCCTCCGAGAGGAAGATCGTGACGTTGCCGACCTCGTCCATGACGGTGTTCAGGCGCTCGGCCTCCTTGGCGATGTCGATCTCGCCCTCGGGCACGTAGACGCCGTGGACGTCCCAGGCGGCCTTCGACAGGCCGATCTCGGGCAGCCACTCCTGGCTGTCCAGCCACTCGCGGTACTTCTGCGCCGTGGCGGCGGTCAGCCAGCCGCAGTGGCGGCCCATGACCTCGTGCACGATCAGCATGCGGGAGCCGGAGTTGTGCTCGGCGACGATGTTCTTGGCGAAGATCGCGCCCTGCTCGGCCGCGGTCCAGGCGCCGAGCGACTGGCGGATCGGGATGACGTCGTTGTCGATGGTCTTCGGCAGGCCGACGACGGTGAGGCCGTAGTCGTGCTCGGCGAGGTAGGCCGCCAGGTCGGCGGCGGTGGTGTTGGTGTCGTCGCCGCCGATGGTGTGCAGCACGTCGACGCCGTCGGCCACGAGGCGGTCGGCCGCCACCTTGAGCGGGTTGTCGCCCTCGGCGACGAGGCCGCGCTTGACCAGGTCCTTCGCGTTGGTCAGCTTGACCCGCGAGTTGCCGACGGGGGAGCCGCCGAACTTGTGCAGCAGCGCGGCGTTGGCGCGGACGGTGTCGTCGACGACGAGGAAGTCGCCCTTCAGCAGGCCCTGGTACCCGTGGCGGTAGGCGATGATCTCCACCTCAGGGGCGACCTCGGTGTAGCGCTCGATGAGACCGCCGATCGCCGAGGAAAGGCAGGGGGCGAAGCCACCAGCCGTGAGGATGGCTACCTTCTTGACCATGGGGTGTCCTTTCGGATTCGTCTGGGACGCGGGGCGCGTCGGGGCCCAGCCTATTGCACGAGCGCCCGCCTGGACGGGGTGGGTTTGTCCTGGGCAGTTGTCCACAGCCAACCTTCGGCGTCTAGCCAGCGCCCCGCGGATTTGCGAGGATGCGGGGATGGGGAGGCGACACGCGGACAGGGGCCTGAGCGGCTCGGTGCAGCTCGCGGTCCTGCTGCCCTTCGCGCTCGGCATCTTCCTGCTGCTCCTGCAGTGGTCGCTCGTGACGTGGGCGGAGGCGACGGCGCTCGCGGCGGCCCAGGAGGCGGCCCGCACGGCGGCGGTGCACGACGGCAGCGAGGCGGACGGCCGCGCCTCCGGGGCCGAGGCCGCGGGCAACGGGGCGCTGACGAGGGTCAGGGTCGTCGTCGACCGCGGGCCGAGGCAGACGACGGCGACGGTCACCGGGAGCGCCGTGGTGGTGCTGTGGCCGCGCGCGATCTCGCAGACCGCGACGGCGGCCACCGAGCGGGTGACGGCGCCGTGAACGGGGAGCGCGGCGCCGCGGCCTCCGTCGAGGCGGCCGTCATCCTGCCCGCAATCCTGCTGTTCGTCGCCCTGCTGCTCAGTCTCGGCAGGCTCGCGCTCGCGGACCAGCACGTCGGGGCGGCGGCATCGGCAGCCGCGCGGGCCGCGGCCCTCGAGCGCACGGTTCCCGCCGCGGAGCGGGCCGCCGACGAGGCCCTCTCACAGGCGCTGGCCGAACGCGACCTGGCCTGCCGCACCGTCTTCACGGCGGTGGACGCCGCAGGCGTGGCGCGGGCGCTTGGCGAAGTAGGGACGGTGTCGGTGAAGGTGACCTGCGCCGTCGAGCTGAGCGACATCAGCCTCCCGGGGGTCCCGGGGACCGTGTCGGTGTCGGCGACGAGGGACGCCCCCGTCGATCCGCTGCGGGGTCGATAGGGTTGGGTGCATGAGCACTCATCAGCGTCGCCTCGGACAGTTCACCGTCTCCGCCATCGGCCTCGGAGCCATGCCCTTCTCCTTCTACGACGGCGAGGGTCCGTCGCGCGAGCGCGTGCACGCCACGGTCGCCGCGGCGCTGGACGCGGGCATCACGCTGATCGACACCGCCGACATCTACGCGCCCTCCTGGGACACCATGGGCCACAACGAGCGCGCGGTGGCCGATGCGCTCGCGGCCTACCAGGGCGATCGTTCCGGCGTCGTCGTGGCCACGAAGGCGGGCATCACCCGCGGCGAGGGCGAGACCTGGGGCCGCGACTCCTCGCTCGGCTACCTCCGCGGCCGCGTCGAGGCGTCCCTGGCCAACCTTCGTGTCGACAAGCTGGACCTCCTTTACCTCCACCGCCCCGACCGCTCGCGCACCTATGCCGAGGCCATCGAGAACTTCGCCACGCTGAAGCAGGAGGGCCTCGTCTCCGAGATCGGCATCTCGAACGCATCCGTCGAGGAGATCCAGATCGCCCTCGACGTCCTCGGCGACGGCGGCCTCGCCGCGGTGCAGAACGAGTTCTCGCCGAAGTTCAACCACACGAGCAAGCAGGAGCTGGACTTCTGCGGCGAGCACGGCATCGCGTTCGTTCCCTGGTCCCCGCTGGGCGGCGGCTCCGGCGCCGCGAGCGTCGGCGAGCGCTTCGCGGTGCTCTCCGAGGTCGCCGGCCGCTTGGGCGTCTCACCGCAGCGCGTCACGCTGGCCTGGGAGCTCGCGCTCGGCGGCCACGTGATCCCGATCCCGGGCTCCTCCCGCCCCGAGAGCATCACGGACTCCGCCGCCGCGATGTCCCTGGAGCTCTCGGCCGACGACGTCGCCCTGATCTCGGCCCGCCTGCTGTAACCCCGCTGGTTGAGCCGACGCGCGAGCGCCAGCGAGGATAGGCTGACGACATGGCTCAGTACTTCGACGTTCACCCGGACAACCCGCAGCCGCGGGCGCTGGCGCAGGTCACGAAGATCCTGCGCGACGGCGGCCTGATCGCGTACCCCACGGACTCGTGCTTCGCGCTGGGTTGCGCGCTCGGCAACGCGGAGGGCATCGAGCGGATCCGCCGCATCCGCAAGCTGGACGACAAGCACCACTTCACGCTCGTCGTCGACGAGTTCGCGAAGCTGGGTCAGTTCGTCGAGATGGACAACTGGGTGTTCCGGGCCGTGAAGAAGGCAACCCCCGGGCCGTACACGTTCATCCTCAAGGCGTCGCGCGAGGTGCCGAAGATGATGCAGCATCCGAAGAAGCGCACGGTGGGTGTGCGGATCCCCGACCATCGCACCACGCTGGCGCTCCTCGACGCGTTCGACGCCCCGCTGCTGTCGTCCACGCTGCTGCTGCCCGGTGTCGACGACCCGATGACCGACGGCTGGGCCATCAAGGAGGAGTTGGACCACGTCGTCGACGCCGTCATCGACAGCGGCGATTGCGGGCTCGAACCCACGACGGTGGTCGACCTCACCGGCGACGAGCCGGAGATCGTGCGCCTCGGCGCGGGCGACCCGGCGCCGTTCGAGGGGTAGCGCTTCGCCACGGGCGGAACGGACGGCCCGTTACAGAGAGGCCGGATCACACTAAGTTGTCGCCAACGACGACTTTAGGAGACCGCGTCTCATGACCTACCGCCCCGAGACGCTCGCCGTCCACGCCGGCCAGGAGCAGCCCGATCCCGCGACCA
>DAONOU010000073.1:0-10525 GCA_035409265.1 Arachnia sp.
CGTGGGCGTGGGTCACCATGCCGCGGTCGCCGCTGAACGCCATCGACACCGTGATGGCGGAGTGGAAGCCGCCGAACCGCCGCGACGCGGAGAGGTCGATGTTCTCGTCGTGCGAGAGCACGTCCCACATCCAGTCGGCATAGGCGTCGTCGCCGAAGCCGGCCACCAGCCCGGTGCGGAGACCTAGGCGGGCGGCCGCCGTCGCGAGGTTGGCGATGCCGCCCGGGCACGACCCCATGCCGTCGCTGTACAGCTCCTCCCCGGGGAAGGGCAGCCGGGGAAGGCCGGTGAAGATGAGGTCGAAGAACAGCTGCCCGGTGGTCAGCACGTCCAGCGGCGGGTCGTCGGGCGTCCGGGTCGCCGCGAGTGGATCCCACATCCAACAGGTGGGGCACCGGTCCTCGAGATGCGCGTGATCCATTCCCGCACCCTACCGAGCCCGCCGGGCGCGCGGGAAGTGTGCGCGGACCGGGTAGGTTCTTGGCCCATGAAGCTCGCGATTCTCGGCGGCGGCGGTTTCCGCGTGCCGCTCGTCTACGAGGCGGTCGCCTCGAACGCGCTCGCCGCCGACGGGAGGGCCGCCGTCCGGCTCGACGAGGTGGCGCTGCACGACTCGTCGGCGGAGCGCCTGGAGGCCATGCGCCGGATCCTCGACGAGGACGCGCGCCGCTTCCCGGACCCGCCGCGGGTGACCTACACCGTCGACCTGCGCGAGGCGCTGGCCGGCGCCGACTTCGTCTTCTCCGCGATCAGGGTCGGAGGCGCCGAGGGGCGGATCGCGGACGAGCGGGTGGCCCTCGACCTCGGGCTGCTCGGCCAGGAGACGATCGGGCCGGGCGGCCTGGCCTACGCGCTGCGCACGATCCCCGTGATGCGCGAGGTGGCGCGCACCATCGCGGAGGTCGCGCCCGATGCGTGGACCATCAACTTCACCAACCCGGCTGGCATCGTCACGCAGGCGATGCGCGAGTTCCTCGGCGACCGCGTCGTCGGCATCTGCGACACGCCCATCGGGCTGGTGCGGCGGGTGTCGCGGGTGCTCGGCGTCTCGCTGGAGGCCGACGGCGTGGCCTACGACTACGTGGGCCTCAACCACCTCGGCTGGCTGCGCTCGGTCACCGTCGACGGCGTGGACCGGCTGCCGGAGCTGCTCGCCTCCGACGCGATGCTGGACCAGATCGAGGAGGCGCGCGTCGTCGGCGAGGACTTCGTGCGCGCCCTGGGCGTGCTGCCCAACGAGTACCTCTACTACTACTGGCGCACCGAGGAGGCGATCGCGCGCATCCGCGAGGCCGACGAGACCCGCGGCGAGTACCTGGCCCGCAGGCAGGACGCGTTCTACGGCCGCGTCGCGGAGGCCGCGTCGCCGCTGACGGCCTGGCGCGAGGCCCTGCACGAGCGCGAGTCGACCTACATGGCGGAGGCGCGCGACGAGGAGCGCCGCGAGGAGGACGTCGCGGGCGGGGGATACCAGGAGGTGGCGCTGCGGCTGATGAACGCGCTGGCCACCGGCCGCAGCGAGCGGATGATCCTCGACGTCGGCAACCTGACGCCGTCGGGCCGGATCGTGCCCGAGCTCCCGGACGACCTGGTGCTGGAGGTCGGCTGTGTCGTCGACGGCGAGGGCGTGCACCCGCTGCCGATCGCCCCGCTCACGCTCGCCCAGCTGGGCATGATGGCGCGGCTGCGCGCCTCCGAGAAGGCGATCGCGGACGCCGCGGCGACCCGGAGCCGGGACAAGGCGTGGGAGGGATTCGCGATCCACCCGCTCGTCGACTCGCCGCGCCTGGGCCGCGCGCTGCTCGACGGCTACGTCGCCGCGAACCCCTCGATAGCACAGCTGCTCCTTGAGCCAGGCGCGTCGACGGAGTCGACCGCGACTGCGTCGAAAGGCCCGTCACCAGCGCAGTGAGGGGAGCAAGTACCATTCACCCCATGCCGCTCCCCGAAGCCGACGCCGCCCAGGCCACCGACCCGCGCCCGGTGCCGCCGCTGCGCGCCCGATACTTCCTGTTCGGTGAGATGCTGCTGTTCGCGACGCTCAGCCTCGTGGCGTCGTTCGTGCTCTCCTACGACGCGCTGGTGCTCGCCGCGGACCCGAACGCCGACCTCAGCTGCTCGCTCAACTCGATCCTCGACTGCGCGAAGGTCGGGGTGACCTGGCAGGCGAAGGTGTTCGGCTTCCCCAACGCGTTCCTGGGGATGATCTCCGAGCCTGTCGTGATGACGATCGCCGTCGCCTCGCTGTGCGGGACCCGGTTCCCGCGCTGGTTCATGTTCACGGCCAACGCCATCTACCTGCTCGGCGTGATCTTCGCCTACTGGCTGCTGTTCCAGTCGACGTTCGTCATCGGCGCGCTCTGCCCCTGGTGCCTACTGGTCACGGTATCGACCACGTTCGTGTTCTGGTCCATGACGCAGTGGAACATCCTGGAGGAGAACCTCTACCTCTCGCCGAAGTGGCAGGAGCGCGCGCTCGCGTTCCAGCGCGGCGGCTGGATGACCATCACGCTGATGGCCTGGCTCGCGTTCGTGGCGCTGATCGAGATCCTGAAGTGGACCTTGGGCGTCCTCTGACCCCGCCCGGGCGCGCGTCGGCGCGGGGCGGTAGAGTCTTCGCAATCGGACACATCCCTTTCGAGAGGACACCCAAGTGAGCACTGAGGCTCCCGTCAAGATTGCCGTCACCGGCGCCGCCGGACAGATCTGCTACAGCCTGCTTTTCCGCATCGCGAGCGGCTCGCTCCTGGGCGATCGCCCCATCGAGCTGCGCCTGCTCGAGATCACCCCGGCGCTGAAGGCGCTCGAGGGCGTCGTCATGGAGCTCGACGACTGCGCGTTCGGCAACGTCGTGGGCATCGAGATCGGCGACGACCCCCGCAAGGTCTTCGACGGCGTGAACCTCGCCATGCTGGTGGGCGCGATGCCGCGCAAGGCGGGCATGGAGCGCGGCGACCTGCTGTCGGCCAACGGCGCCATCTTCACCGCTCAGGGCAAGGCCCTGAACGACGTGGCCGCCGACGACGTCAAGGTGCTCGTCACCGGCAACCCGGCCAACACCAACGCGCTCATCGCGCAGCGCAACGCCCCCGACATCCCGGCCGAGCGGTTCAACGCCCTGACCCGCCTCGATCACAACCGCGCGCTGTCGCAGCTGGCAGCCAAGCTCGGCGTCTCCGTCACCGAGATCTCGCACATGACCATCTGGGGCAACCACTCCGCCACGCAGTACCCGGACCTGTTCAACGCCCGAGTGGGTGGCCAGAGCGCCGCCGAGGCCGTGAACGACCAGGCCTGGATCGCCGACACGTTCATCCCCACCGTCGCCAAGCGCGGCGCGGCCATCATCGAGGCCCGCGGGCTGTCGTCGGCGGCGTCGGCCGCCAACGCGACGGTCGAGCACATGCGCGACTGGGTGCTCGGCACCCCGGACGGCGACTGGGTCTCGATGGCCGTGCCGTCGGACGGCTCCTACGGCGTGCCCGAGGGCCTCATCTCGTCGTTCCCGTGCACCGTCGTCGACGGCAAGTACGAGATCGTCCAGGGCCTGGAGATCAACGAGTTCTCGCGCGGCAAGATCGACGCCTCGGTCGCCGAGCTCGTCGACGAGCGCGCCGCGGTCACCGAGCTCGGCCTGATCTGACCGACAACGAGAGACGCCCCCGGGAACTTCCCGGGGGCGTCTCTCATTGTCCGATCAGTGGTCGAGGGCGCCCTCTGCGCCGGCGCCGGTCATGGAGCGGACCTCCATCTCGGCGCCCTGGTCGGCGTAGGTGTCGCCGTCGGGCTTCAGCACCGAGCCCAGCCAGCCGAGGAAGAAGCCGACCGGCACCGACACGATGGCCGGGGAGTCGATCGGGAACCACGCGAAGTCCACGTTGGGGAACATCGCGCCCTTGTTGCCGGAGACGGCGGGGGAGAAGATGATCAGGCCCACGGCGGAGATCAGGCCCCCGAAGATCGACCAGACGGCGCCCGCCGTCGAGAACCTCTTCCAGTACAGCGAGTACAGGATCGACGGCAGGTTCGCCGAGGCCGCGACGGCGAAGGCCAGCGCGACGAGGAACGCGATGTTCTGGCCGTTGGCCGCGATGCCGCCGACGATGGCGATCAGGCCGATCGTCACCGACGTCCAACGCGCGACCTTGACCTCCTTGGCCGGGTCGGCCTTGCCGTCCTTGATGACCGAGTTGTAGATGTCGTGCGCGAACGAGGCCGACGCGGTGATCGTCAGGCCCGCGACCACCGCGAGGATGGTGGCGAACGCGACGCCGGCGATGATCGCCATCAGGACCGCCCCGCCCAGCTCGAACGCCAGCGCGGGGGCGGCGGCGTTGGCCTTGCCCGGCATGTTGGCGATCTTGTCCGGGCCCACCAGCCACGCGGCGCCGTAGCCGAGCACCATGGTGAACAGGTAGAACGCGCCGATCAGGCCGATGGCCCAGGTCACCGAGCGGCGGGCCTCCTTCGCCGTCGGGACGGTGTAGAAGCGCATCAGCACGTGCGGCAGGCCCGAGGCTCCCAGGACGAGGGCGATGCCCATCGAGACGAGGGCGACGGGGTCCTTGTAGCGCTCCATGGGGGCGAGCAGGTTGACCTCGGAGCCCTGCGCGGCGGTGGTCTCCATAGCCTTGCCGAGCAGCTCGGACATGTTGAAGCCGACCATGGCGAGCACCCAGATGGTCATGATGCCGGCGCCGAGGATCAGCAGCACGGCCTTGATCATCTGCACCCACGTGGTGCCCTTCATGCCGCCGATCAGCACGTAGCCGACCATGAGCAGGCCGACCAGCGCGATGATCAGGTTCTGGCCCCACACCGAGCTGATGCCGAGCAGCAGCGACACCAGGCCGCCGGCGCCCGCCATCTGCGCGAGCAGGTAGAAGAAGGAGACGGCCAGCGTCGAGATCGCCGCCGCGAGGCGCACCGGCTTCTGTCGCATGCGGAAGCTGAGGACGTCGGCCATCGTGTACTTGCCGGTGTTGCGCAGGGGCTCGGCCACGAGCAGCAGGGCGACGAGCCAGGCCACGAGGAAGCCGACCGAGTACAGCAGGCCGTCGTAGCCGTAGAGGGCGACGGCGCCGACGATGCCGAGGAAGGACGCGGCGGACAGGTAGTCGCCGGCGATGGCGAAGCCGTTTTGACGGCCGTCGAACTGCGCGCCGCCGGTGTAGAAGTCGCTGGCCTTCTTCTTGCCGCCGCGGGTGACGCGGATCACCACGAACATGGTGATGACGACGAAGCCCGCGAAGATCGCGATGTTGAAGACGGGGTTGCCCATCGTCTCGAGGAGGTTCATCGGGCGCTCCCCTCGAGCTGCTCGCGCAGCTGCTTGGCCAGCGGGTCGACCTTGCGGTTCGAGTGCCGGATGTAGAGCCACGTGATCAGGAAGGTGCTGACGAACTGGCCGATGCCGAAGAGGAAGCCGACGGTGACGTTGCCGAACACCGAGGTCATCATCAGGTCCTTGGCGAAGATCGAGCCCAGCACGTAGGCCAGGTACCAGACGAGGAAGACGACGGTCATCGGGAAGGCGAACGAGCGGAACACGCGCTTCAGGTGCGCGAACTCGGGCGAGGCCTGTACCCGCCGGAACTCCTCGGGCGGAATGACGCCCGAGGGCGCATCAGATGGGCTTTTGTCCATATTTCTCGTACTTTCGTGGTAGAATGCGCGGCGTTGCGCTACGGTCGACGTTATCAACGCGCGCCCTTCTTCGCGCGTCAATCGCGCAAATCGTCGCTGTCTGCGCGGCCCGTTACCATTGCCCCCATGCATCAGCTCGTCGTCACCCTCGACTGCCCGGACCGGCCCGGCATCGTCCACGCCATCACCGCGGGCATCGTCGCCGCGGGCGGCAACATCACCGAGTTGCAGCAGTTCTCCTCTCCCGACTCGGGGCACTTCTTCACCCGCATCGAGGTCGACGGTTCCGAGTCCGACGAGCTCACCCGCGCGATCGCGGAGACGACCGCAGGGTTCGACGCCCGCCTGCGTGTCGACGACGCGCAGCGCCCGACGCGCACGCTGATCCTGGCGTCGAAGGCGGGCCACGCGCTGAACGACCTGCTCTTCCGCTGGCAGGGCGGGGATCTGCCCATCGATGTCGTCGGCATCATGGCCAACCACGACGTGCTCTCGCCGATGGCCGAGTTCTACCGCGTACCCTTCACGAGCCGCGCCGTGACCGCCGAGACCAAGGCCGCGTTCGAGGACGAGGTGCGCCGCGCTGTCGAGGAGCGCGACGTCGAGCTCGTCGTCCTCGCGCGCTACATGCAGATCCTCAGCCCGGAGCTCTGCGCCTTCCTCGCCGGCCGCGCCATCAACATCCACCACTCGTTCCTCCCGGGCTTCAAGGGCGCCAACCCCTACCGCCAGGCGCACACCCGCGGCGTGAAGCTCATCGGGGCGACGGCGCACTTCGTCACGAGCGACCTGGACGAGGGGCCGATCATCGAGCAGAACGTCGTGCGCGTCGACCACACCATGGACGTGGCGAAGCTGGTCCGCAAGGGCCAGGCGCAGGAGTCGCAGACCCTCGCGGAGGCGGTCCGCCTCTTCGCCGAGCATCGGGTGCTCGCCGACGGCGACCGCACCGTGATCTTCCGCTGAGCGAGGCGGGGCGATGGGGGCGGATGTCGCGCTGGTCTTCGTGTTCATCCTCGTGGGAGGCGTGTTCGCTGCCGCGGAGATGGCGATGGTCACGCTGCGCGAGTCGCAGATCAAGCAGTTGGCCACGAAGGGCAAGCGCGGCCGCGCCATCGACTCGCTGACCTCCAACCCCAACCTCTTCCTCTCCTCGGTCCAGATCGGCGTGACGGTCTCGGGGTTCCTGTCGGCCGCGTTCGGCGGGGCGACGATCGCCGAGGCGCTGGCGCCGGTGTTCGCGCGCTGGGGCCTGCCCGAGGCCGTCGCCCACCCGGCGGCGCTGGTGCTCGTCACCGTCGTCATCTCGTACTTCTCCATCGTGATCGGGGAGCTGACGGCCAAGCGGTTGGCCATGCAGCGCGCGGAGGCGTTCGCGCTCGCCCTCGCGCCGCTGGTCGCGGGCATCGCCCGGATGACCCGCCCCGTGATCTGGTTCCTCGACCGTTCCACCAACTTCCTCGTCCGGCTGCTCGGCGGCGACCCGCACCTTGCGAGGGACCAGGTCAGCGACGAGGAGCTGCGGGCCATGGTGTCGTCGTCGGCGACGCTGGGCGCCGAGGAGCAGCGGATCGTCGACGAGGTGTTCGACGCAGGCGGCCGCACGCTGCGCGAGGTGATGGTGCCGCGCACCGAGGTCGACTTCCTGCCCGCCGACATGCCGATCGCGCAGGCCTACCGGGAGGTCCGCGGCGCCGCGCACTCCCGGTACCCGGTGACCGACGGCGGGGCCGACCGGATCGTCGGCTTCCTTCACATCCGCGACCTCATGGAGGTCGACGGACGGGGCCGCGACCGCACGGTGCGCAGCCTCGCGCGGGAGGTTCTCGCGCTGCCGGAGACCGTCAAGATCCTGCGCGCGCTGTCGTCGATGCGCGCCGCGCGGTCGCACATGGCCATCGTGCGCGACGAGTACGGCGGCACCGCGGGGATCGTGACCATCGAGGACCTCGTCGAGGAGCTGGTCGGCGAGATCACCGACGAGTACGACGAGGACCCGGGACGGAAGCAGACCGAGGTGGACGACGTCGACGGGCTCACCACGATCGAGGAGTTCGGGGAGCTGACCGGCTACGAGCTGCCCGACGGCCCCTACGACACGGTCGCGGGCTACGTCATGGCGCAGCTGGGCGCGCTCCCTCGGCTGGGCGACGAGGTGTCCGTCGTCCTCGTGCCCGAGGGCGATGCGGATGGGCAGCCGGTCAGGTTCACGCTCGCCGTCACACAGATGGACGGCCGCCGCGCGGCCTGGTTCGCGCTCGGCAGGGCCGCGCTGCCGGAGGCGGTGCCGGATGTCTGACGACGGCTTGCGGCTGCTCACGGGCCGGGACGTGGACCCTCTGCTGCGCGCCGCCGTCGCCCACCGGGGCGGCGAGTTGCTCAGCTGGACCCTGGAGCACGTCGACTCCGCGCCCTCGGCGTCGACCACCGCGACGTACCTCGCCACCGTGCGGTGGCCGCACGGCGAGCGGACGGAGCTGCTGGGCGTCTCCGCGCGGATGGGCGAGCTGTCGCCGTCGGACGAGCGCGCCCACGTCTTCGAGGACGGCACGCGCCGGGTGGCCGTGTGGCTGTACCCCGACGACCCCGACCTTCCCGGGCTGCCGCGCGCGGCCTACCCCGACCGGATGGCCGAGGCGCTCGCGCCCGCGCTTGGCCCGCTGGCTCCCGAGCAGGTCAGCCTCACGATGATCGGCTACCGGCCGCGCCGCCGCGCCGTGGTGCGAGTCGACGTCGCCGACCCGGCCGAGACGCTGTACGTCAAGGTGCTGCGGCCGCGGGTCTTCGCCGATGTCCTTCGCCGCCACACGCTGCTCCGCGAGGGCGGCATTCCCGCGCCCGAGGTGCTGCTGGCGACCGACGACCAGCTGCTCGTGACGCGCGAACTGCCCGGCACCCCGCTCGCGCACGCCCTCTTCGAGGAGGGAGAGCCGTGCAGGCCGGAGGAGATCGTCGAGCTGTTGGACGCCATGCCGTCCGCCGTCTCCCGGCTGGAGCGACGGCCGCCGTGGGCCGACGCCGTCGGCCACTACGCGCGCATGGTGTCGGCGACGCTTCCGGAGCTGGACGGCGAGCTCTCGCGGCTCACCGAGCAGATCGTCACGGGACTGGCCGCCTACCCGGAGGGCACGGAGCCCACGCACGGCGACCTGCACGAGGGGCAGCTCAGCGTGGCGGGCGGTCGGATCGTCGGGATGCTCGACGTCGACACGATCGGGCCGGGCCGCCGGGCCGACGACCTGGCCTGCCTGATCGGTCACCTCGCCACGATCCAGCGGATGAACCCGCGCCAGGAGGCTCGCGTCCGCGAGCTGCTCGTGCGCTGGGTTCCCGTGTTCGACAAGCGCGTCGACCCGGTGGAGCTGCGGCTGCGCGCGGCCGCCGTGGTGATCTCGCTGGCCACCGGCCCGTACCGCGGCCAGGAGACCGACTGGCGTCAACAGACCGTCGCGATGGTGCGCTCGGCGGGCGCCCTGGTGCGCCAAGTCGTCGCCTGACTCCCGCTATGTACCGTTTCGGTAACGACCGGCCCCTCGATATCACACCTCTCGGCCGCCCTCGCTAGAGTCGTAATCTCACTTCCATACCAAGGAGGATCTTCGTGAAGAAGTCCATGCTGCGTGTCCTCGCGCTGGCCGGCGCGTCCGCGCTCGCCCTTGCCGGTTGCGCGGAGCCGCCCGGCCAGACCACCCCGACCGATCCGGCGGCGCCCAGCCCCACCGCGACCGACACCGCCGCACCCCCGGCCGCCTCCGACTTCAAGGCGTGCATGGTCTCCGATGCGGGCGGCTTCGACGACAAGTCGTTCAACGAGACCGCTTACAAGGGCCTGACCGACGCCGTCGCGCAGCTGGGTATCCAGAAGGGCGAGATCGAGTCGAACGCCGAGGAGGAGTTCGCCGGCAACGTGCAGGCGATGATCGACGCCAAGTGCGACCTCGTCATCACCGTCGGCTTCGCTCTCGCCGACGCCACCCAGGCCGCGGCCAAGCAGAACCCCGACGTGAAGTTCGCCATCGTCGACTACGGCAGCTTCGAGGGCGTCGACAACGCCAAGGGCCTGCTGTTCAACACCGCCGAGCCGTCGTTCCTCGCCGGCTACGTCGCGGCGGCGATGACCAAGACCGGCACCGTCGGCACCTTCGGCGGCGCGGCCTACCCGACCGTCACCATCTTCATGGACGGCTTCGCCGAGGGCGTCGCCTACCACAACGAGGCGAAGGGCACCAGCGTCAAGCTGATCGGCTGGGACGCCGACAAGCAGGACGGCCAGTTCGTCGGCGGCAACAACCCGTTCGGCGACATCCCCGGCGGCAAGAACACCGCCTCGACGCTGATCTCCCAGGGGGCCGACATCATCATGCCGGTCGCCGGTCCCGCGGGCCTCGGCGCGCTGCAGGCCGCCCAGGAGAGCAACGGCAAGGTCAACGCCATCTGGGTCGACACCGACGGCTTCGTCTCGGCGCCCGAGTTCGGTTCGGTGATCATCACCTCGGTCGAGAAGGCCATGGACGTCGCGGTGTTCGAGGCCATCAAGGCCGCGAAGGACGGGAGCTTCTCGTCCGACCCGTACGTCGGAACGCTGGAGAACGGCGGCGTCTCGCTCGCCCCGTTCCACGACTTCGAGGCGTCTCTGCCCGAGGGTCTGCAGGCCGAGCTCGACCAGGTGAAGGCCGACATCATCAGCGGGACGATCACCATCGCCTCGCCCAGCCAGCCCAAGTAAGGGCCGGCAACAAGCAGGGGAGGGGCGCAGCGCGGCGCCCCTCCCCACATTTCGGCCCTTTTGTCGGCCCCGAACGTTAGGCTGACGGACACGCCACCGTCGGCGAAGGAGGAGTTGGGTGACCGCTACAGCTATGAAGGCCCCGGTGCTGTC
>DAONOU010000074.1:0-10423 GCA_035409265.1 Arachnia sp.
CCGAGATCGTCGCGGGGCTCCGCGACGCCGTCGCCCGCTTCCCCGACGCCGTCTCGGCGTCCGTCGACACCTGGGGCGTCGACCACGTGCCCCTCGACGCCGCCGGCAACCGCGTCACCCCCGGCCGCGCCTACCGCGACCCGCGCACCGCCCGCACCCACGAGGCCTTTCGCGCCCGGCTGAGCGACGATGCCGCCTGGGCCGCCACCGGCATCGCGCCGGCTACCATCAACACCGCGAACCAGCTCTTCGCGTTCCTGACGGAGGAGCCCGACGCCGCGGCCGCGACCGCGCAGGTGCTGATGCTCCCCGACTACTTCACCTTCCTCCTCTCGGGAGAACGCGGCTGGTCCCGCTCGCACACCTCGAGCTCGGGCCTGTGCCGCCCCGGCGCGCGGGAGTTCTCCGGCGAGGTCCTCGAGGCCCTCGGGATACCGCGCGGCTGGTTCGGCGAGATCACCGAGGAGCACACCGTCGTCGGCCCGTGCGTCGTCGAGGGGCTCGGCCGGCTGACGGTCGTCCGTGCGGGCGCGCACGACACCGCCTGTGCGGTCCACGCGCTCCAGCGCGACGTCGCGCGAGAGTCCTACTTCCTCAGCTGCGGGTCCTGGTCCGTGCTCGGCGTGCTGCGCGACGAGCCCCTGCTGAGCGACGCCGCCTACCGCATGGGCTTGACCAACGAGGCTCGCGGCGACGCCGGCCTCCGCCCGCTGTTCAACATCACCGGCCTGTGGATCCTCCAGGAGTGCCAGCGCGACTGGGCGTCCGCAGGCAAGGTGCACGACATCATCGAGCTCATCCGCCTGGCCGAGGCCGCGCCGTCGCTGGGCGTGCTGATCGACCCGGACGAGCCGCGGTTCGCCGAGACCGGCGGCATGGTCGGCCGGATCACCGCCGCGTTGGAGGCCCAGGGCGTCGACGCCGGGGCGCTCACCGAGGGCGACATCGTCCGCGTCGTGCTCGAGTCGCTCGCGGCCCGCTACGCCCGCGGCGTCGCCGACCTCGTCGCGCTCACCGGCAGCGCGCCGACCCAGCTGAACATGGTGGGCGGCGGGTCCCGCAACGCGCTGCTCTGCCAGCTGACGGCCGACGCCCTCGGCGTCCCCGTCGTCGCCGGACCCGTCGAGGCCTCCGCCCTGGGCTCGATCCTGGCGCAGCTGGAGATCATGGGCCACCTCGACCCGGGGGACCGGGGCGACGTCATCGCCGCCACCGCCCGCACCGTGACCTTCGAGCCCACCGAATGAACGCTGCCCGGCGCGTGAACCTCCGCGACATCGCGGAGGCCTCCGGCGTCTCCATCCAGACGGTGTCGCGCGCGGTGCGCGGCCTCGACGTCGTCGCCGAGCCCACCCGCTCGCGCGTCATGGAGGCCGTCGAGCGCCTGGGCTACCGCCCCAACCTCGCCGCGCGCTCGCTGTCGGCGCGCCGCACGGGCCAGGTGCACGTGATCGTCGCGATGCCGCTGTATCACGGGCACGCGATGACGTTCGTCTCCATCTGCCAGGAGCTCGCCAAGCTCCAACTCCACGCCATCACCACCGTTCCCCCCGCGGGTTCGGTGCGCGACCTCAACCCCGACGACCTCGTCCCCGTCAGCGCCGACGGCGCCATCGTCATCGGCGGCCGGATGCTGCCCGCGCCGTGGGTGACCGGCCTCGCGGCGCGCATCCCCATGGTGATGGTGGGGCGCCTGCACGAGCTGCCCGACTCGGTCCCTGGCGTCGCCGTCGACCACCGCGCCGGCGCCGTCGAGGCGGTGCGGCACCTCGTCGCGCGCGGCGCGCGGCGGGTCGCGCACGTGGCCGGCCCGCTGTCCTGGGTCGACGCGCACCTGCGCCTGACCGGCTACCTCGAGGTCTGCGCGGAGGCGGGGATCGAGCCGTTCGTCCTGGAGGCCGACTCGTGGGACGCCAGGGCCGCCTTCCCCCTCATGACGGACCTGCCGGGCGACGTCGACGCCGTCTTCGCCGCCAACGATCAGCTCGCGCTCGGCTGTATGACGGCCCTGCAGCAGCGCGGCCTGCGCGTGCCCGACGACGTCAAGGTCGTCGGCTTCGACGACATCGCGGGCGCCGACGCGTTCCTCCCCGCGCTCACCACCGTGCGGCAGGACTTCGCGAGGGTCGGCGAGCTCGCCGTCGCCTCGCTGAGCCGGATTCTCGCGGGAGAGCCCGCCTCGCTCTCCACCGTCACCCCCAGCCTCGTTGTCCGAGCATCAACCTGAAAGGAACCCCCATGCTCCACGGCCCCATGCTTCACCCCGAGCTGATCGGCGCCCTCGGCCGCGCCGGCCACGGCAGCCGCATCCTGATCGGCGACGGCAACTACCCGTCGATGAACGGCGTGAACCCCGCCGCCGAGCGGGTCTACCTCAACCTGGCCCCCGGCCTGCTGACGGTGAGCCAGATCCTCGACGTCGTGAAGGAGACCATCCCGATCGAGCAGGTCGCGCTCATGGTCCCGGCGGACGACGCGGTCGGCGTCGAGCGCCCCGAGTCGATCCCCGCGCACGACGAGTACCGCGCCACCATGGCGGGCACGCCGTTCGCCGAGATCAAGCGCTGGGACTTCTACGAGGTCGCGAAGTCTGGCGACGTAACGGTGTTCATCCAGTCCGCCGACCAGCGGCTGTACGCCAACGTCCTCCTCACCGTCGGCGTCCGGGTCTAGCCACCGCTGAGCGCGGGTTTCTGTTTGTCATCGGTCTATTGGTTTCGACACGGTCCGGGCGCTTCGCGCCGGGGACCGGCTCAACCAGCGGAAAGGGGGTGCCCGGCGAACCGGACACCCCCTCGGGTTGTCAGCTGAGGATCAGTCCTGGAGCAACGCGAGCCGCTCGGGATCGTTGGCGAAGACGTCCTTGATGTTGGCCTTGGTCACCACGACCGGGTCCAGCTGGAAGATCGGGACGTCGACGACGCCGTTGTTCGCGGTGTCGTCGCCCGCGGGCAGCGCCTCGCCCTTCTGGGCGGTCTGGATCAGCTCGATGGTGCGGCCGACGAGCAGGTCGGTCGGCTTGGCGACGGTCGAGTACTGCTTGCCTTCCCAGATCCACTTGACCGACTCGTTCTCGGCGTCGAGGCCGGTGACCACGGGCTGGTCCTGGCCCGCCTGCTGGGCGGAGGTCAGGATGGCGCGGGCGATGCCGTCGTTGGGGGAGAGCACGCCGTCGATCTTCTTGCCGTCGTAGAAGCCCGACAGCAGGGAGTCCATGCGGGCCTGGGCCTTGGAGTTGTCCCAGTCCGGGGTGGCGGCCTGCGTGAAGTCCTTCTGGCCCGACACGACGACCAGCGTGCCGTCGTCGATCTTCGGCTGCAGGACCTTCATGGCGCCCTCGAAGAACAGCGGGGCGTTCGGGTCGGCCGGGCCACCACCGAACAGCTCGATGTTGTAGGGGCCGCCGCCCTTCAGCTCGGCGAGGCCGTCAAGGAGCGACTGCCCCTGGAGCTCACCGGTGCGGACCGCGCCGAACTGCACCACGCCGTCGATGGCCTCGGTGTTCTCGATCAGTCGGTCGTAGCCGAGGATGAGGATGCCGGCGTCCTTGGCGTTCTTGAGGACCGGGCCGAGCTGCTTGCCGTCGACGGGGCCGACGACGATCGCCTTCGCGCCCTGCTCGATCATGGCCTCGATCTGCTGCTGCTGTTGGGGAACCTTGTTGTCGGCCGCCTGGACGAGCGGGCTGAAGCCCGCCGCCTTCAGCTCGGCCTCGAACATGGTCTGGGCTTCCTTCCAGTTCTGGGTGCCCAGCCACGGGAGCGCGACGCCGATGGTGGCGTCCGCGGCGAAGCCGGCTGCGGGGGCGTCGCTGCCGGTGCTGCCGGGGGCGGGCTCGGTGCCACGGCCGCCGCCGCAGGCCGACAGGCTGAGCGCGGCGACGATCGCGGCGACGGCTGCTGTCTTGAACTTCATCGTGTTGTCCTTTCCTTGTCGCCCGGCGGACGTTCCGTCGAGCGGTGGGCGTGATGCCCGGAGTGGGTAGAAGGGGAGGGCTACTTGGTTGCCGCAACGGCCGGCTTGGCGGCGGCGGGCTTGCGCTTGAAGATCGACGACCCGCCCTGGCGCTTGTTCGCAACATCGATCGCGACCGCGGCCAGGAGCACGAGGCCCTTGATGACCTGCGTCTGGTCGGCGCCGACGCCCATCAGCATCAGGCCGGAGTTCAGGACGGCCATGACGAGGCCGCCGATCATGGAGCCGACGACGGTGCCGATGCCGCCGGAGACGGCCGCGCCACCGATGAAGACCGAGGCGATGGCGTCGAGCTCCCACATCGTGCCGTCGGATGGGCCGGCGGCGCCGGTGCGGCCGATGAACAGGATGCCCGCCACCGCGGCCAGGAACGACATGTTCATCATGACGAGGAAGTAGACCTTGTTGACGTTGACGCCCGACAGCGCCGCCGCCTGCTTGTTGCCGCCGACCGCGTAGATGTGGCGGCCGAAGCGGGTGCGCTGCGTGATGATCGTGTAGATGACCACCAGGGCGACGAGGATCAGGCCGGGGATCGGGAACGACGTGCCGGGGCGGCCGGAGCCGAACAGCCAGGTGACGTAGCCGATGACGAGCAGGAAGAGGACGACGCGGACGAGGGTCACCCACAGCGGCAGCTCGTGGCCGCGCGCCAGGATCGCGCTGCGACGACGCAGCTCGCTCCACACGAACCAGGCGCCGGCGAGAATGCCGAGCAGCAGCGTCGAGTTGTTCATGCCGAGGTCCGGGCCCCACTCCGGCAGGAAGCCCGCGCCGAAGAAGCCGAACTCGGTGGGGGCGGGCACGGAGATGGACTTCGACACCCAGATCGTCAGGCCGCGGAAGATCATCATGCCGGCCAGCGTCGTGATGAATCCGGGGATGCCCATCTTCGCGAGCCAGAAGCCGTGCCAGGCGCCGATCGCGGTGCCGAGGAGCAGGCCGAGCAGCAGGCCTACCCACCACGGCAGGCCGACCTGGCTCGTCGTGATGGCCACCGTCATGCCGACGATGGCGGCGACGGAGCCGACGGACAGGTCGATGTGTCCGATGACGATCACCATCACCATGCCGATGGCGAGCACCAGCACGTACGCGTTACCCGCGAGCAGCGCCTGCGCGTTCGATGGGGTGAGCATCTTGTGGTCGGAGAGCACGTCGAAGACGATCGCCAGCAGAACCAGCGCGAGCACCATGGTGTATTGCTGGAGATTTCCTCCGAACACCTGCTTCAGATACTTCATGAAAGGGTCCTTGTCCCGTCGTCAGGAGAGCGATGCCGGGTCCGCCGGCGCGGTGGAAGTGGTGGTCATGCGCCGCATCAGGGTCTCCTGATCGGCGTCGGCCGCGGCGAGTTCGCCCGTGATCTCGCCCTCGCGGATGGTGTAGATGCGGTCGCTGATGCCGAGCAGTTCGGGCAGCTCGGAGGAGATCACGATGACGGCCTTGCCCTCGTCGGCCATCGCGTGGATGAGCTTGTAGATCTCGTACTTGGCGCCGACGTCGATGCCTCGGGTGGGCTCGTCGAGGATGAGGACCTCGGGGGTCGTGAACATCCACTTGGCGAGCACGACCTTCTGCTGGTTGCCGCCCGAGAGGGTCGAGACGCCCGCCTCGACGGTGGAGGTCTTGATCCGCAGGTCCTTGCGGTACTGCTCCGCGATCGCGGTCTCCTCGTCCATCTGGAGGAGGCCGTTCTTGACGATCTTGCCCAGGTTGGCCGACACGATCGTGGTCTTGATGTTGTCGAGCAGGTTGAGGCCGAGCACCTTGCGGTCCTCGGTCACGTAGGCGAGGCCGGCCTGGATGGCCTGCTGCACGGTCTTGGGCGCGACCTCCTTGCCCGCCAGCCACATCTGGCCAGAGCGCCAGATGCCGAAGCTGCGGCCGAAGATGGAGCGGGCCAGCTCGGTGCGGCCGGCGCCCATCAGGCCCGCGAAGCCGACGACCTCGCCGCGGCGGACGTGGAACGAGGCGTTCTTCGTGATCATGCGGCCCGGGATCGTCGGGCTCTCGACGTTCCAGTCCTTGACCTCGAGCAGTACCTCGCCGATGGTCGGCGTGTGCTCGGGGTAGCGGTTTTCGAGGGAACGGCCGACCATCGCCTTGATGATGCGGTCCTCGTCCACCTGGCCGGCGACCACGTCGTAGGTGTCGACCGTCTTGCCGTCCCGGATGACGGTGACGGCGTCGGAGACCGCGGCGATCTCGTTGAGCTTGTGCGAGATCATGATGCAGGTGATGCCGCGGGCCTTCAGGCCGAGCATCAGCTGGAGCAGGTTCGCGGAGTCGTCCTCGTTGAGGGCGGCGGTGGGCTCGTCGAGGATGAGGAGCTTCACGTTCTTCGAGAGGGCCTTGGCGATCTCGACCAGCTGCTGCTGGCCGACGCCGAGGGTCTTGATCGGCGCGTCGGGGTCGACCTCGAGGCCGACCCGGGCGAGCAGGTCCATGGCCTGTAGGCGGGCCGCGTCCCAGTCGATCAGGCCGCCCTTCATCACCTCGGAGCCTAGGAAGATGTTCTCCGTGACCGAGAGCTCGGGGATCAGCGCCAACTCCTGGTGGATGATGACGATGCCCTTCTCCTCCGAGTCCTTGATCTTGGAGAACTGCGCCTCCTGGCCCTCGAAGATGATCTTTCCGCCGTATGAGCCGTGGACCCAGACCCCGGAGAGGACCTTCATGAGGGTCGACTTGCCGGCCCCGTTCTCCCCGCAGATGGCGTGGATGTCGCCCTTTCGGACCCGCATAGTGACGTCGTCGAGCGCCCGCACGCCGGGGAACTCCTTGACGATGTGAGACATCTCGAGCAGCACGTGGCCGTCAGTCATGGGCAACGTCTCCTTTGACTCGGGCGCCAGGGCCGCCCGAGAGTCGGGCGATGGCGCTATTGCTAGACGTAAACTAGAGCCCATCCCTCCTTGGCGTCAACTAGTAAACTCAGCCGTTATCGAATTGTGATCCGATCCGCAGCCTTCGGCCCCTTGTCGTCGGCGCGTTTCGCGCCTCTTTGTGGCCGACTGAGCGTGAGGTGTGCCGGATCGCCGCCCTGACAAGGGGCTTGACTTGACTTCATCAAGTGAACGCAAACCCGTGGGGTTCGTAGGGCATTGCGGTGAAACCCGTAGTGGGAGGCGGTGCTAACGTTTGGTCGTGGTCGAAGGTGTCGGTGCGCGAGGCTCGCAGTCGTCGCTGCGCGAAGCCAACGCGGCCAGCATCGTCGAGGCGGTGCGGATCTATGGTCAGATCACGCAGGTCGAGCTTGCCGCCGCGACCGGCCTGTCGCCAGCCACCGTCTCGAACCTGGTCAAGAGCCTTCAAGCTGCGGGCGTGGTGGAGACCTCGGCGACGGTGCGCTCCGGCCGGCGCGCGCAGGCGGTATCGCTCGCCCGCTCCTCGGATCTCGCCATCGGCGTTCACATCGGGCACCGCACCTTGGAGGTGCTCCTTGCCGACGCCTCCTGGAGCGTCACCGCGGCGCAGCGGCTCCCGCTTCCCGCCGAGCACCGCTTCGACACCACGCTCGACCGGGTCGCCCTGCTCGTCGCGGAGCTCACCGAGCGACTGGGGGCGACACCCGGCGACATCGGCACCGTCGGACTAGCGATCCCCTGCCTTTCCGATGGCCGATCGCCCGCCCTCGCCGGCTGGGAGCAGACCGATGTCGCCGAGATCCTCTCGCGAAGGCTGCGCCGCCCGATCGTGGTGGTCTCCGAGCCCGAGGCGGCCGGGATCGCGGAGACCCGCTTCGGCGCCTTGAAAGGCGTCGCCTCGGCAATGGTGGTCCGCGCCTCCCACGTCACCGAGGCCAGCGTCCTGCTGAACGGACGCCCGCTTCCCAGGGGCGGGGGTTTCGGGCATATGCGGGTGGACCCGGCCGGGATGATCTGCTGGTGCGGCGCGCGGGGCTGTCTCAACACGCTGGTTTCCGTCGACGCGCTGGCCGACCTGCTACGCGTCTCGCACGGCCCGCTCAGCCTGCGGGCGCTGGTGCGGCGGGCGAAGGACGGCGACCCCGGGTGCCGCCAGGCGGTGGCCCACGCGGCCGACGTCATCGGCTCGGCCGCCGCGGATGCCGCCATGCTGTTCGGCCCGGAGCGGATCTGCTTCACCGGCGAGCTCGTCAGTACCGGCGACGTCTTTTTAGGGCCGGTGAAGGCGGCGTTGCGTGCGCGGCCGCTGTTGTCGGACGTAGACTCGCTGGTCGTGGTGGCCGACTGCGATGACGCAGAGGCACGCGGGGCCCTCGCCGTTGCCACCGATGAGCCCACCCCGGCGACGGAAGGAGCCTCCTGATGGAGACGCCCACGGCACCGCTTCTCAGCCTCAGGCGGGTCAGCAAGGTCTTCGGCGGCGTCGAGGCCCTCGTCGACGTCGACCTCCACGTCTCCGCGGGGGAGGTCGTCGCGCTCGTCGGCGACAACGCGGCAGGTAAGTCGACGCTCGCTCGCCTGGTCGCCGGCGTGTACCAGCCCGACGGCGGGGTCGTCGCCATGCACGGTCGAGCGGTCAATCTCTCCAGCACACAGGCCGCGTTCGCGCAGGGTATCGCCACCGTCTTCCAGGAGTTCGCGCTCGTGGAGGAGCTCGACATCACCGCCAACATCTTCCTCGGCCGCGAGTTGGAGTCGGGCGGCCTGCTCGACCAGCCCTTGATGGACGAGCTGGCGCGCCGCTACCTCGGCAGGCTGAACACCCGCATCCCGGACCTCCGGGTCAAGCTGCGGAAGCTCTCAGCGGGACAGCGGCAGTGCGTCGCGATCGCCCGCACGCTGGTGGCCGAGCCGCGCCTTGTGGTGCTCGACGAGCCGACGGCGTCGCTGTCCGTCGCCCAGACGGCGGAGGTGCTGAGCTACATCGAGGACCTGCGCGATAGAGGCCTCGGCGTGATCTTCATCAGCCACAACCTGACCGATGTGCGCGCCGTCGCCGACCGCGTCGAGGTGCTGCGCCACGGCCGCCTCAACGGCTCGTTCGACGCCGCGACGGCCAGCTACGACGAGATCATCGCCGCCATCACGGGCGCGACGATGCTGCCCCGCCGTCCCTGACCGATCCGCTGCGCGGAGAAGTTGGACGGTGTTGCGCCGAGCCGATCCTGCCGCGGTGATCGATTGGCGTGCGGGTCAACCGGCCGTGCGCCTCAGCGCGTTGGGCATGGTAGGGAGGAAGCATGACCGAGCATCCCGCGGCCTCGGCGACGCTGTCGCTGGAGGAGGAGCGCGACTTCGACCGGTTCGTCACCGCGAGAACGGCACCCCGATGCTGTGGACGCCGACGGCCGACGAGGCCGCCGTCCTCGACGCGGCCATCGCCAACCTCGACGGCTGATCCTGTGCCACGATGATGCTCGTGCGGCGGCTCGATGAGCGGGTGGCCCGCACCCCGTGACAACAAGGCCGTCCGTGACGGTCTCCTACACCGAGGTGGGCGATGGCTTTCGAGGTTCTGGGCAACGGCGTGCTGTGGCGCGGCGACGGCGAGACGGTCCGGATCGAGGCGTGGGGGCGCGGCATCCGCGTGCGCGCCGCGGTCATGGCCGAGATCCGCGACGCCGACTTCGCCCTCCTCGACGACGTCCCGACGGCGGGCGTCGTCCGGGTCGACGGCAACGCGGCGACGATCACGGCCGGCGGCACCACCGTCGTGGCCGAGGAAGAGGTGGCCTACCACTGGTCCGCGGGCTTTCACCGCGACCGGCTTCGGCTGCGCTTCCAGGACGCCGACGGCCGCGTCGTCCTCGAGGAGATCGGCGACGGCGGCGCGCTGATGCTGCGCGCGCGGGAGTACCGGCCGTCGGCCTTCGGGGGAGCGGCGCTGCGGGCCCGGTTCGCGTCGGACCCGGACGAGCACATCGCGGGCATGGGGCTCTACCAGCAGCCGTTCGTCGACCTGAAGGGGACGACGCTGGAGCTGGCTCACCGCAACTCCCAAACCTCGGTTCCCTTCCTCCAATCCAGCTCTGGCTACGGCTTCCTCTGGAACAACCCCGCCACGGGCGCGGCGACGTTCGGCCGCAACTACACCGAGTGGACCTCCGAGGCCGCCGACCAGCTCGACTACTGGGTAACCGTCGGCGCCACGCCCCGCGAGATCTCGGACGCGTACGCGGGGGTCACGGGCAGGCCGCCGATGATGCCGGAGCACGGGCTCGGCTTCTGGCAGTGCAAGCTGCGCTACTGGAACCAGGAGCAGCTGCTCGAGGTGGCGCGCGAGCACCACCGCCGCGGCATCCCGCTCGACGTGATCGTCGCCGACTTCTTCCACTGGCAGTGGATGGGCGACTACTCCTTCGAGGAGGAGTTCTGGCCGGACCCCGGCGCGATGGTCCGTGAGTTGAAGGAGCTCGGCGTCGAGCTGATGGTGTCGGTCTGGCCGCAGGTCTCGCCCAACTCGGACAACTTCCTCCCGCTGCAGAAGGAGAACCTGCTCGTCAAGACGCGTACCGGCA
>DAONOU010000075.1:0-10388 GCA_035409265.1 Arachnia sp.
CTCCTGTGAGTCCTGCACCCCGCGCGAGGTGAGCCTGCGGGCCTTGTCGCCCTGGGGGTTCGTGGCCTCCGTCTTGGCGTGGCGCATCAGCACGAGTCGTCTCATGGCCAGAGCCTACCCAGTCGCGACGAGATGGACTCGGGAACGATCTACTCTAATCTACTCTAATCAGATTAGAGTTAGAGTAGATCGCGGGAGTCGGGGAGGGCCCACGTCGCCCGCGGGTCCTTCGGCGATTTGCCGTGCCAGTCCACCTCTCCAAGGCCACGAAGGGCTTTGAGCGCCTTCAGCGTCGCGGGTCGAGCGAGTCCGATCGCCTCCGCGATGTCTCCGGTGCCCATGGGGCGTCGGGCGGCGCGCAGGCTTTGCAGTGCTCGCTCTGCCCCCGTGGGTAGGGTCGCCGCGACAGCGGGTGTGATCCGCGTGACGCCCAGCAGGGTGAGGCGGACGCTGCCCGACGTCTGCTGGTACTGCGGCTCGATCAAGCCGTATGCGGCCATCTCGTCGAAGATGCGCTTGATTCCTTCCTCCTTCTCCTGCGTGAACCCCAGGTCGTTGCACACGCGGGCGATGCGGGGGTTGCGCGCATAGCGGGGAATCTGGGTGGGGCGATTGAGGTCGACGATCCCCGGGAAGCGCCCTGGGCTCTCTACCTCGATCCTGTCCGGGAAGATGGATACCCGAATGTGATCGCCGGCCATGCTGTAGGAGCGGTGCACGACCGCGTTGACGAGACCTTCAAGCCAGGCGTCGCGTGGCACCAGGTCGACTGGGCCGAATCGACCGTCTCTGCGCAACGCGCGTCGCTTCGGTACCCAGCTCTCCAGGAGTTCGGTGGCTTGAGAGATCACCCTCGGAATAGGTCCCTCGATACGCACATCGCCGTCCTCCATCAGAGTCTGGCGTGATCCAGTCCCCGGGTTGGTTGACGCGTATCTGAGGACGCGGACATGTGCGTGAGGCATGAGGATGCCGGGCTCTGGGGCGAGGAGGAGATAGCCCGCGATGTTCACGGTGCCATCCTGTGTGAGCAGGCTGCGGGCGTGAAGCAGTCGCTCGTCGTCGAGCGCGCTTCCTAGCGCGCTTCGAAAGTCGGCGAGTTGGTCGGTGTCGAGATCGGCAGCGTGCACACCGGTCATCGGCCGTGCCTCGTACTGGGCGGCCCCGCGGTCGTAGGCAAGTTCTTCGCGCTGGGTGGCGGAGAGCTTGCTTGTTGAGTCTCCCGTCCGCAAGTAGCATTCGCCACCTGTCGTCTCGTGCAGTGTGGAACCGGGTAGTACCTCTGCCGCTAGGAGTTCGAACCGCTTGTCGTTCATTTGTGCTTCGAGTGCGTGGAAATGTACCCGGGGCGGCGGTGAGCAGTGAGTCTGAGGGGCTCGGCGAAGTTCGTTGATGCGGCGGTCGGAATGCGAGAGGTCCTGGAGGGTTCCGTTCGAGACGCCGACGACAACCAGTCCGCCCTCAGCGTTGGCTAGACCGATCAACGCTTTCGCGAAGACCTCAACGCCCACGCTCAAAGACTTTCGTTCGAACCACTGGTTCTCGGGTTGCGTGGCGAGGAGGTCGCCCCGTTCTTCCGGTGTGAGGACATCCAGCGTCGGCCAGTCAACTCGCATGCGGCTACTCTAACCTACTCTAATCAGGTTAGAGTTAGAGTGGCGGCGGCGATGCCGTGTGGCTCGCACCCGAGGCGTAGATGCGCCGGACCAGGTCCTCGATCGCGGGCTCCGCCAGCGACAGCTCGACGACCTCTCCCTGCGCCTGGACGGCGGCGAGCACCTGCGCCGCCGACAGCTGCCGTGGTCGGAACGCGATGGACAGCCTCGCGCCGTCGGCCTCCGTGGCGGTCACCGACGCCCCGTCCGGCAGTCTGACCACGTCCGTGAGGGGTTCCTCCAGGTCGACGACGAGGATGCGCTCGGCGTCGGTCGTCGCCACCAGGTCGGCCTCGGTGCCGTCGAACGCGACGCGCCCGCCGTCGATCACGACCATCCGGTCGCACAGCCGCTGGACGTCGCCCATGTCGTGCGTGGTGAGGAGGAGCGTCGTGCCGCGCTCGGCGCGCTCGCGGGCGAGGAAGCGGCGCAGGTTCTCCTTGCTGATCATGTCG
Source organism: Arachnia sp. (assembly GCA_035409265.1). Lineage (GTDB taxonomy): Bacteria > Actinomycetota > Actinomycetes > Propionibacteriales > Propionibacteriaceae > Arachnia. Next base: position 2,111 of record DAONOU010000075.1, read on the forward strand.
AGGCCGATCGTCGGCTCGTCGAGCACGGCGAGGGCGGGGGAGTGCAGCAGGGCGGCGGCGACCTCGCCGCGCATGCGCTGCCCCAGCGACAGCGTGCGCACGGGGCGCGCCAGGAACGACGAGAGGTCGAGCTCGTCGGCCAGCACGTCGAACCGCCGCAGCCAGACGGCGCGGGGCATCCGATGCATGGCCGCGAGGATCGGGAAGGACTCTTCTAACGGCAGGTCCCACCACAGTGCCGAGCGCTGCCCGAACACGACGCCGATCCTGCGGGCGAGCACTCTGCGGTCCGGCACGGGCCGCAGCCCGCAGGTGCGTACGCTCCCCGAGGTCGGGGTGAGGATGCCGGAGACCATCTTGATGGTCGTCGACTTTCCCGAGCCGTTCGCCCCGATGTAGCCGACGGCCTCGCCGGGTTCGACGCGCAGCGTCAGGCCGTCGACGGCGCGCACCACGCGTCGCGTCCGGCGGAGGCCCCCGCCGTCGTAGACGACGAACTCCCTCGTCAGCTCCTCGGCGTCGATGATGGTCGTGGACATGCCCCTATCCTCCCGCTCCCGTGTAGCGACGGATGCCCGCGCGCCACACGAGCAGCACGACCGCCCACAGGGCCAGGCCGACGGGGATGCCGAGCCATGCCATCCCGGCGGTCGTGAACTCCGGCAGCGGCGCGTCGACCAGCACCGCCGACGGCACGAAGGCCACCAGGGTGGCGGGAACCACGAACGTGAAGAACACCCGCACCGGCGTCATGAGCGCGCCGGCGGGCACGGAGCTGACGTAGCGGCCGCCGTAGACGAACGCGTTGCCTGCCTGCTGCCCGTCGAGCACCCAGAAGTGCAGCGACCCCGACGCCAGGAACAGCGCGCCGAAGATGAGGATCCCGCCGACCGGTGCCAGGGCGGCGAGCGCGATCTTGTCCGGCGTCCACTCCACGCCGCAGATCGAGAGCGCGAAGAGGTAGGCCGCCAGCCCGAACGCGGCGCGCCCGAGCCTGCGGAGCTGCACATCGGCGGTGACGAGCTGGAGCAGCAGCGACGTCGGGCGCACCAGGAGCGTCTCGAGGCGCCCCTCCCTGATGAAGCTGTGCATGCTGTCGAGTTGGCCGAACAGCATGTCGGCGACGCCGAACGCCACGCAGGCCAGCCCGTAGACGACGGTGGCCTGGGCGAGGTTCATGCCGCCGAAGACCGGCGCATTGTGCAGGAGGACGTAGATCTCGACGAACTCGGTGGCGGCCAGCAGGAGCTGGCTGGCGAGGTCGGCGGCGAAGCTCGATCGGAAGCCCGCCTGCGCGCGGATGCGGGCGCCGACCATCGTCCGCACCATGAACCACCACGTCACCGGGGCCAGGTCGACGGGCGTCCGCGTCTGGGCGCGAGCGTCAGCCACCGTGGATCACCAGCTTCCGGGTGCCGCGGTGGAGCATCAGCTGCGCGACGCCGACGAGCGCCACCAGCCACACGGCCTGGACGCCGATGGCCTCCAGGCCGGCGAGCCCCATGACGACGTCGATGGGCGTTTGGAACATCGACGGAAACGGCGTCGCGTCGGCCAGCGTGCGTAGCCAGCCCGGGAACCACGACACGGGGACCAGCAGGCCGGTCAGAAGGTTCATGACGATCATAAAGAGGGCGTGGTAGCCGCGGATCTCGACGACCCACATCGCGAGCAGGTTGACCAGCGTCCACGCGAGGAACGTGAGGCTCACCCCGAGCACGAGCGAGACCACGAAGAGCAGGTAGGGCAGCGGGTGCCGGGGCAGCGCGAGCCCGGTGGTGAGGGTGCCGACGACGAGCATCGGCACCAACCGGGGTATCACCTGGGAGGCGGCGCGGCCGAGGTCGGCGGCCCACCACTGGCCGAGGGCGGCCACCGGCCGGAGGAAGTCCATCGCGATCTCGCCCGACTTCACACGCGTGGCGATCTCGGTCGCGCCCCAGAGCGGGATCGCCCCCAGGAGGCCCTGCCCCAGCCAGACATAGGTCGAGGCCTGCTTCAGGTCGTACCCGCCGACCGCCGCGCCCGCCGTCGTGATGGCCGTCATGAGCAGCGAAGCGCGGATGAACCCGAAGGCCCCGTTTGCGATCAGCGCGGCGAGGATGGCTGTGCGATACCTCGCGTACCGGCGGTAGCCACCCTTGGCCAGCTCCCAGTACGCGCGCATTGGCGCGACATTACCGGACTCACGTCCGGAGGCGTGCTCCGCTCAGACCCGCTGGCTCCGCTTGACGGATAAGTGCTGTCACCTTGGGACTCTGCGATTTTCGTGGGTTTGTGGAGCAGGTTGGTGTAGTTATCCGTCGCGTTCACGCCGCATCGGCCAGGATCGCGAGCATCCGCCTCACCGTCGGAACCATCGTCGGCAGCGACTCCGCCGTGAAGTGCAGCGGAGTCCAGCCGGCGAGCCGCAGCCTGTTGTCGCGCTGCCGGTCGTCGATGAAGCTGCGCCGGTCGCCGTGGTGCTTCCACCCGTCGAGCTCGACGGCCAGCTTCGCCCCGGGGAAGGCCACGTCGATGAAGTGGAGGCGTCCCCTGGCCCGGACCTCGTAGTTCGCCTTCCAACCCGTGATCCGGGCGGCGTGCAGCAGCGCGTGCGCGTCGCGTTCGAGATGCGACCACGCCCCGTCACGCGACGCGCGCAGCCACGCGGCCAGCTGTGGGTTCCCAGTTCGCCAGGTCATCAGCTCGAACGCATCGCGCAGCTCTCCGAGGCTCACCGCTCGGCGGCGCAGCGCCTCATCGATCGCTGCGGGCCCGATCTCGCGGGCGAGGTCGAGCGTGCTGGCCGCGGGGTGCTGGATACGTAGGCCTCCGCGTTCTGCGACCAGTTCCGCGGGTATCGGGATCAGCGACAGCTTGGTCCCTGGCACTCGCCGAACGGGCCGGCGGGTCGTGGCGGCGCGCACCAGGTCGTCGTCGAGGTTGGGCCACCAGCTGAGTCGTGCGGCCGAGGCGGCCATGAGGACTGCGTTGGGGTCCCAGTCGGCGAGCGCGGCGACAAGTGAGTGGAAGGACCTGGCGGGCGCGTAGGTGCCGGGGAACAGAGGCACGAGCTCGCCGCGCTTGACGGCGGCGTCGATCCGGCCGATCAGGGCGGGATGGAGCCGGCGGCTGAGGATGCCGTCGGCGGCCAGGGCGTCGTTCAGGGGCGAAGTCATGGGACAAGGACACGCGATCCGCGGGCCCGGTTCCACCCCTACGACGAACTTGTGGATAACTACGGGCCTATCCACAATGGCGCTCCAGGGCGGCTATCGCGATCCCGACGGATACCTACACCAACCTGCTCGGCAAACCCCCGAAAACCGCAGAATCCCAAGGTGACAGCACTTATCCGTCAAGGGGTGCGGTCAGCGGGTCGATAACAACCGGGCAGAGGCCGAGCGGGTGCGAGCGGGAGGTACACCACGGGCCTGCTCCGCTGAGCAGCCTTCGGCAGCTACGGCTTGACGGCGACGATCAGGTCGCGGCGGATCGAGGAGTCGACGCGGTGCGCGAACCGCTCCCAGGCGCCGCCCTCCTGGACGACCAGGCCGGCGTCGGCCAGGTGGCCGGCGAGGTCCTCGCGGGCGAGGCCCAGCGTGTTCCAACTCAGGCCGAGCGCGCCGCCGTGCATCAGCTGGCCCGCCCACACGGGGACGGCCTCGCGGAGCAGGCCCGCGGCGGAGCGGTCGCGGCGGCCGCTGACACCCCGGACGTCCGTGCGGGAGCCGTGCGCGACGCCGTACGGGGCGTCCGTGACGATCGCGTCGAACCTCTTCTTGCCGAAGAGGCTCGCGGAGTCGCGGGTGTCGCCGGTGAAGGCCGACACCTGGAGGCGCCGGTCGAGGGCGGTGAGGGTCGCGTCGAAGCGCTGCCCGATGGTCTTGGCGTCGCGCCGTACGGCCGTCACGTCGGCCTTGTGCTTGATGCGGCCGCGGCGCAGGTACGTCTTGTAGAACGCGGCCATCTGCTCGAACGCCTTCTCGTCGCCCTCCACGCCGTAGGCGTCGTGTCCCAGGCGCAGCGCCGTCGACAGCGTGGTGCCGCGGCCCGCGAGCGGGTCGAGGACCTGGCGCGGCCCGCTCGGCTCGCGGGTCACCGCGGCGAGCGTCACGTTGACCAGGAGCTGCGTGAACTGCTCGTTGGTCTTGCCCTGGTACTTCGGGATGGTGACCAGGTCGTCGTCGAGGACGAACGACGGCGGGAGCGCGACGGGCCGCAACAGGTCGCCGTCGGCCTCGAACAGCGCGAAGCACGCCGACTGGCGCGCGACCGCCTCGAGGTGGCCCTCCGCGAGCTCGTCGGCCTCGAACGACAGGTAGCCGACGCCCGCGACGACCGCCTCCTCGACGTCGCGCGCGAACCGCGCGGTCAACTCGAGCTCGGCGGCCGTGAGCGGGCCGGCCTCGCCGGCGTACACGCGGTTGGCCGACGGCGTGCGCAGCATCAGGTAGCGGCTCATCGGCCGTGGTCTCCGCTCAGGATCGAGGCTCAGGCGAGGTTGACGTGGTGGTGCTCGAACGGCGTGCCCTTGGCACGCTCGAACGAGGCCGCGACCTCGTCCTCCGCATCCCCGCGCCCGGTCCAGGTCGCGCCCTCGACCGACTTGCCCGGCTCGAGGTCCTTGTAGACGGAGAAGAAGTGCTCGATCTCGAGCAGCATGTACTCGGGCACGGAGCTGAGGTCGGTGATGTGCTCGCGGCGCGTGTCGGCCGTCGCGACGCACAGGACCTTGTCGTCGCCGCCCATCTCGTCGGTCATGCGGAACATGGCGACGGCGTAGCACTCGACGAGGCAGCCCGGGAACGTCGGGTCGTTGCCGATGATCATGGCGTCGAGCGGGTCGCCGTCCTGGCCCAGCGTTCCCTCGACGAAGCCGTAGTCGTACGGGTACTGCGTCGAGGTGAAGAGGGTGCGGTCGAGGCGGATGCGACCCGTGTTGTGGTCCATCTCGTACTTGTTCTTGGTGCCCTTGGGGATCTCGACGGTGACGTCGAACAGGATCCGGCGTCCCGGGTCGATGGGGATCAGGCCGACCGGCGCATCTTCGCTCACTCTTGACACTCCCTATGATGAAGGTTGCCGCCCGCGATTCGTCGCAGGGCCGCCTATCATCTTCACAATACCCCTAGAAGGAGCCTCGTGCGGAGTCGTCGCTTGTGGGAGTGGGTCGTCGTCGGCCTGCTCGGGGGCGCGCTCCTGGCCGCCGGGTTCGTCGGCGTGGTGTTCCAGGGGCAGGCGTTCGCCGCGCTGGGGCTGACCCGCGACGGCGCCCCCACCAGCCTCCCCGCGGGCCAGCTGGAGCCGCCTCGGGAGTCGGAGCCGCCGGAGGACGACGACCCCGAGCCGCCCCCGTCGGCCACCGGGCTCGTCGCCGGCGCCGTCGCGGCGGAGGGCCCGAAGCCCGATCCCGGGACCCTCGACCGGAAGCTGCGCGCCTTGGACAGGAAGAAGCTGAAGGGGCTCGACGACGGCCCGGTCACCGTCGCCTACGAGGTCGTCGACCCCGCGACCGGCAAGGTCGTCGCGTCCAGCAAGGCGGACAAGCCGCTCATCCCGGCGTCGAACACCAAGACCCTGACGGCCATCGCGGTGCTGAGCGCGTTCGACGGCAGCGAGACGTTCCCGACCCGGGTCCTGCAGCCGGAGCCCGGGAGGATTGTGCTCGTCGGCGGGGGAGACCCGCTGCTGCGCAGCGTGCCGGACAAGGCGCGTCCCTACCCGCGCCCGGCGACCACCGACGAGCTGGCCGCCGCCACCGCCAAGGCACTGCTGGCTGCAGGCCAGAAGAAGGTGACGCTCGGCTTCGACGCGAGCCACTTCGCCGAACCCGGCTGGAACGAGACGTGGCCGTCCAACTACCGCGACCAGGTGACGCAGCTCAGCGCGCTCTGGGTCGACGAGGGGCGGCTCGCCGGCGGCGGCCGCAGCCGGACGCCCGCCGTCGACGCCGCCAAGACGTTCGCCGCGCAGCTGAAGGAACACGGCGTGACCGTCGCGGGCGAGCCGAAGAAGGCGAAGGCCAAGGGCGACGAGGTGGCGCGCGTCGAGTCGCTTCCGGTGCATGTGCTGATGGAGACGGCCATGAACCGCTCCAACAACTCGTTCACCGAGATCATGGGCCTCCAGCTCGCCGCGCACACGGGCCACCCCTCGACGTTCGCGGGCGCCGTCGACGCCATCGAGGAGCAGTTGAAGCCGCTCGACCTCTGGGACAAGGGCACCGTGCTGCACGACTCGTCCGGACTCTCGCGACTAAACCGCGTGACGACGCACATGCTCGCGCGCGCCGTCGCGCTCGTCGAGGACGATCAGCGGCTGTCGGTCATCCTCGACGGCCTCCCCACCGCGGGCGTCACCGGGACCTTGGCGGACCGCTTCGACGACGAGACCGCCAGGCCGGCCCGCGGCGTCGCCCGGGCCAAGACGGGAACGCTGTCCCTGGTGTCGACCCTCGTCGGCACCACGGCCACCGCCGACGGCCGGCTGCTCTCGTTCGCGTTCATGATCAACGGCACCCCCGACGGCTGGGCGGCCAAGGTGTGGACGGACCAGGCGACGGGCGTCGTCGCGTCGTGCGGGTGCTGATGGAGCACGCGCCTGTCATCGACTGGGGACTCGCCCGCCGGGTCGCGCGGCTCGGTGCCCGCGACCTGCCCGACCGCACCCTCCCGGAGCTCCGGCAGCTGGTCGCCGACCTGCGGGTCACCGCGCGCCGTGCGGGCGAGGCCGGGGCGGAGCACATGGGACTCGACTCCGTCGGCGCCGGAACCATCCGCGTCGTCGACTGGGCCGGCTGGGGCGAAGCCGTCCGCGCCATGACCGACGGCGTGGTCGCCGAGCTCGGCCTTCCCGCCCGCGCGCCCGGCCTCCTCACGACGCTGCGCGGCGTCGGAGGCGGGCTGGCGCTCGGGGCGGGGATCCGCTTCGCCAGCCGCCGGCTGCTCGGGCAGTACGACGGCTACTCCGGGGCGGACACGCTCTACCTGGTGGCGCCCACCATCCTGCGGCTGGAGCGGGCGCACGGCTTCGTCCCCGCCGACTTCCGGATGTGGGTCTCGCTTCACGAGCAGACCCACGCGCTGCAGTTCCGTGCGGCGCCGTGGCTCCGCGAGCATCTGTTGGAGGGGGCCCGGGCCATCCTCGACGACGACGCCTCGCTGCTCGATGGCCTCGTGGGGTGGGCGCGCTCGGGCGACCCGGCCGCCGTCGTCGCCACCGGGGCCGGTGCCGATCGCCTGACCGGGATCGTCTCCACCATGACCTTCCTCGAGGGGCACGCCGACCATGTGGCCGACGAGGTGGGCAGGCGGCTCGTGCCGACGGTGAAGAGGCTCAGGAGGGCCTTCGCGCGCAAGGAGCCCGTCTCGCGACTCGGGCGATTGGCGGGCTCGCTGAACAAGGACGCGCAGTACCGTGAGGGCCTCGAGTTCTGCCGACGCGTCACCCGCCGCGGCGGCCGCGACGCCCTGCGCGCCGCGTTCGAGGCACCCGAGGCGCTCCCGACCCGCGCGGAGATCGCCGACCCGGAGGCCTGGCTGAGGCGCCTGCATGGCTAGGCGCGAACTCCCGCCCGCCGCCCTCGTCGTCGCCGCCGCGGTCGCCGCGGCGCTTCCCGACGGCGACGTCGTCGTCGGCTGCTCCGGCGGCGCCGACTCGCTCGCCCTCGCGCTCGGCGCCGCGTGGGCCGCGCGCCGGGCGGGCACGCGGGCGGACATCCTCGTGATCGACCACGGCCTCCAGCCGGGATCCGCCGAGGTGGCCGACGGCGTCATCGCGCGCCTGGCGACGGCGGGCGTCGCGGCCAGCTCCCGGAGGGTCGAGGTGCGGCCGGGCGCCGGCGGGGTGGAGGCCGCGGCGCGCGACGCCCGCCTCGCCGCGCTGGCCGAGCCCGGCCTTCCCGTGCTGCTCGGGCACACGCAGGACGATCAGGCCGAGACCGTCCTGCTCGGCCTGCTCCGCGGCTCGGGGACCCGCTCGCTGGCGGGCATGGCGGCGGTCCGCGGCCCGTTCCATCGCCCCCTGCTGGGGCTGCGGCGCGCCGACACCGAGGCCGCCTGCCGCGCCTGGGGCGTCGACTGGTGGGCCGACCCCATGAACGACGACCCCGCCTTCGCCCGCGTCCGCGCCCGCCGCGCGCTGGCCACGCTCTCCGCGGGACTCGGCCGCGACGTCGCCCCGGCCCTCGCGCGCACCGCGCGGCTCGCCCGCGCCGACGCGGACCTCCTCGACACGCTCGCCGACGAGGCTGCCCGCTCCACGCCGGACGGGGCGCTCCGCGTCGACGACCTCC
>DAONOU010000076.1:0-4142 GCA_035409265.1 Arachnia sp.
CGGCGAGCTGGCGGGGATCGACGGCGTGCAGATCGGCAACCTCGACTGGCAGCTCACCGAGAACACGCTCAAGGCCATCCAGCCCGACGTCCTGAAGGCCGCGTTCGACCATGCGGTGCAGCGGGCGGAGTGGATCGCCGCGGCGGCCGGGCTCGGCGCCGTCGAGGCCGTCGCCGTCCGCGACGACGCCCCGCCGATGTTCGCGCGCCCGATGATGGCCCGCGCGATGATGGCCGACTCCGCGACGCCGTCGATCGACCTCGACCCGGAGGACGTCGACGTCTCCGTCATGCTGAGCGTGGAGTTCTCCGCTCGTTGAGCCGGTTTACCCCTTCCACTTGCTCCCGGAAAATGGTTTGATGGGTTCCTTGGTCGAGGGGGATACATGAAACGCAGCCTTGTGGGTGCGGTGACGGCTGCGGCCGTCGCATGCGCCTCGGTTGGCGCGCTTCTGTGGAGCGGCGACGACGACACCGTCCTCGCCATTCCGGACCCCGAGCCGACGGCGGTCAGCACGGCCTTCGTCGGGCGCGCGGCGCCGCGAACGGCCGTCACCTTCGACGACCAGGCCTCCGGGCTGCCGTTCGACCCGTTCTCCGCGCCGACCCCCGAGGTCATCCAGGGGCAGAGCCCCGCCGTGGTGCCGCTGCCGACGGCGCCGTCGACCATCCGCACGGTCGCGGTCGAGAAGGTGGGAACGGCGAAGGCCGACGCGCTGCTGTCGATGCCGCTGTCCGGGCGCAAGACGTCGCGGTTCGGGCTGCGGTTCCACCCCGTGCTGCACGTGTGGAAGCTCCATACCGGCCTCGACCTGGCGGCGTCCTGCGGCACCGCCGTCGGCGCCGCGGCGGACGGCAAGGTCGTCCGCGCCGGGTGGGCGGGAGGCAACGGCATCCAGGTGAAGGTCGACCACGGGATGATCGGCAAACACCGGGTCGTCACCACGTACAACCACCTGTCGTCCATCGGCGTGAAGGTCGGCCAGAAGGTGGAGGCGCTCGACGGCGTCGGCCGCGTCGGCAGCACCGGCTACTCCACCGGGTGCCACCTCCACTTCGAGGTCATCGTCGACGGCCAGTTCACGGACCCCGAGCCGTGGCTCGACGGCAAGCCCACCGTCGTCGACCTGACGAAGATGATCGCGGAGCTGCCGTCGCTGACGCCCTCGCCGTCCCCCACCGACTCCCCGACCCCGGAGGAGTCGCCCTCGCCGGAGGGATCGCCGTCGGTCGAGGAGTCGCCGTCCCCGGACGGCTCGCCGTCGCCCGAAGCTTCGGCCTCGCCGGACGGATCGGCATCGCCCAGCGGGTCGCCGGCGGGCTCTCCGAGCGGATCGCCGTCGGGCTCTCCGAGTGGATCGGCCAGCCCGTCACCGTCGCCCAGCCCTGGCCCGGGCAACTCCGCGACTCCGTCGAAGCCGGGAACGCCCAGCGGCTCGCCGTCGCCGAGCCCTTCGCCGTCGGTCAGCCCGTCACCCTCTCCGTCTCCCAGCCCGTCGGCGTCCCCCTCCGCGAGCCCGTCGCCCTCGCCGAGCGAGACCGAGCCGTCCGCGCGCGAGGCCGAGGAGGAGCCCGAGGGCGAGGCGTCCGGCCTGAAGACGGCCTCCGCGAGCGCGTCCGGGAAGGAGCCCGGCCCCAGCGACACGGGACTCGCGTCCCGCTCCGGCGATCCCTCGGAGGAGAGCCCCGCTCCGTGAGCCTGCGCGCTTCGCGCTGGGCCACGGCTTAAGGAAGTGGGCCACGGCTTAAGGAAGTACTGATCAATGGTGCGCCGCAGCCGGTGCCCGATTGATTAAGGAGCGCTTGTGCTCCATACGGTGTCGGCGCCGGCCTTGATGACGACAGACGGGGTGCCTGTCAGGTCCAGGTGAACCTCCAGGGCGTCGTCGCCCGCGAAGACGCGGTAGGTCAGCTGCTCGTTGGACACGTGTAGGCGTTCGGTGCGGGCGCGCACCAGCCACGGGTGCCGACGCCGCAGGCCGATCAGCTCCTTGTGGACCCGGAGCATGGGTTCGCCGAACGGCAGAAGCTCCGCGGGGGTCTCGGGGAAGGGCGGCCGGACGGCATCGTCGCCGGCGACCATCTCCTCCTTCACGCCGGTGAAGCCCTGCTCGTCGCCCGCGTAGATCGACGGGGTGCCGCCCACCGTCATGAGGATGGCGAGCGCGACGACCGCGAGGTCCGGTCCCACCGTCGACGCGATGCGCGTGACGTCGTGGTTGCCGACGAAGGTGTTGGGCACGAAGGCGTCGAGGAGGGCGTTGTGCCTGGTCAGGGTCCAGTCGAGCTCGAAGAAGTTGCGGTCCTTCAGGCTGGACCAGACGGCCTTCCACAACTCGTACTGCGTGACCGAGTCCGCCGTCGACGCCGCGACGAACGCGGGGTAGTCGCCGTGGATGACCTCGCCGAGGATCCAGGCGTCGGGGTGGTGCTCCCGGACCCGGGGGAGGGCTCGCGCCCAGAAGGAGGCGTCGACGGAGTAGGCGGCGTCCAGGCGCCAGCCGCTCGCTCCGCGGTCGAGCCAGTGGCTCATGACGCCGGCGACGAGGTCGACGGTGCGCTCCGAGCCGTGGTTCAACCGGGCCAGCGCCCCGTGGCCCTCGAACACGCGCGGAGCGGGTCCACCGGGGGCGTCCCAGTCGACGTCGAACAGGCCGGCGGCGTCGCCGTCGGGCCCCTCGGCGAGGGCGCGCCGCAGGTCGGGGTGCCCCGCGCCGACGTGGCTGAACACGCCGTCGAGCAGCAGGTGGAGGCCGCGCGCGCGGCAACCCGCGACGAGGTCGTCGAAGTCCTCGTCGGTGCCGAGCCGCGGATCGATGCGGTAGAAGTCGAGCGTGTCGTAGCCGTGGGCCTCCGACGCGAAGATCGGCCCGAGCAGCAGCCCGGAGGCGCCGAGCTCGACGGCGTAGTCGAGCCAGTTGAGCAGCCGCCGCAGCCGCGGCGCCGCGGTGTGCTCGCCCCGGATCGGCGCCCCGCAGAACCCGAGCGGGTAGACGTGCCACCAGATCGTGTGGTCAACCCAGTTCATCGGCTACTCCTCGTGTGAATGGGCGACGACGCCCGGCCGCCACCCGTCGGTGCCTCCGAACGCCAGCCTAGTGCGCCGCTCGCCCCGCCGACTGCGTCGACGTGCCTGGCTCGAGGAGCGTCAGAGGACGAGGAGGGCGGCGGCTGCGAGGATCGAGGTCAGGAGGGTGATGACGTCGAACGCGCGTTGGGGGACCTTGCCGATGATCGCGATGCCGATGGCCGTTCCCACCAGCACCACGGGGATGAGCAGGGCCGACGTCGTCAACACCCTGGGCGTGAAGAGGCCGAGCGACGCGCTGAGCGGCACCTTCGACACGTTGATGATGAAGAAGTACCAGGCGCCTCTTAGGTGGTAGATGTTTGTTGATAGACCAACAAACATCTACCACCTAAGGGCAGTCCTGGCCGGAATCGGCCATGGGATGGCACGTCACACGATAGGGGTGTTGACCGGGTCAGCGGGGCGCCGTTCGGGCCACCAACGTGTTGATCAGCGCGGCGACCTGGTCGGCGGGGTCGAGGGTGACGTAGAACGGGCCCTGACCGAAACGGTCGATGCGGACGGCGTCGCCCGACGACGTGATCAGCCCCGTCGCGCCCTCGCTGCCGATCTGCGCCCGCAGGCCGATCCCGCCGAACTCGCCCCAGTGGACGACGACGGGGTCGGCGCGCTCGATCTCCGCCAGTGGGATGGCGACCCAGGACCGACCCAGCGAACGCACGCGCACCCCGTCGGCGTCGACCAGCACCGTCGCGTGGAGGAACGCGAGCATCAGCAGCCCGATGACGGCGCCGAGCGCCAGCATGGCGCCCGCCATCACCCACTGGCGGTCGACGACGAAGACCGCCACCGAGACGGCGAGCGGGACCACGGCGGCCCATCCCCCGATCACCGCGCCCCTGCTGGTCCGCGTCTCCCCCGTCCACGACGGGACGGGGCGCGCGCCGGCCGGGCTCGCCGTCGGGGACGAGCTGTGGGCGTTGCCGGCCGTCGGCCGCGCCGCAGCCACCGGGGACAGCCGCCGCACGAGCAGCGCGGCCGAGATGCCGACGGCGACGCCCGCGGCCATCGACCACGCGAGCGCGGCGTCGACGGACGCCTCCGCCGCCGCG
>DAONOU010000076.1:4242-10382 GCA_035409265.1 Arachnia sp.
CGCGGCGTCGACGGACGCCTCCGCCGCCGCGCCGTCGACCTGGGCGACGAGAGTCCCCGCACCGAGGACGCCGAGGAACGTCGCGAGGCCCAGGGAGAACGAGACCATCGAGCGGAGCTGGCGCATGGCCATCCCGAGCCCGAGGAGGAGGGCGACGAGGAGGAGGCCGATCACCGCCGGCCACACCCACGCGGTCGCCAGCGGCGTGAACCCGTCCGGGACGCCGTCGGCGCCCCAGTGCGACGCGACGGGGTCCGGGAGCCGCTCGCCCATCGTCGCGACGACGATCCACGGCAGCGAAAGCACGACGGCCGACCACGCGACGGCCAGGACCAGGTACCACCTCGGCGTGTTGTGCAGGGGCCCGAACCGGGGCCGATCGCCGGTCATGCCGCCACCTCCGTCGTCGGATGAACCATGTCTCCACTGTAGCGACGGGAGGATCGGCGTTCTGCCGCCCTGGGGGCCCGGGAGGGGTAGGGGGTCATGGGCCGCGCCCTGCGGGAACGGCCAAACGGGCAATGTGGCCGTTTTATCGGCGGTTCGGGCGGCGCGCGGCGTCGCCAGCGACGCGCCGAACCGGGTATGATGGGTCGGTCACCGACGCCGGGGTACCCGGCGTCCGTTTTGTGAACAGGAGATAGTGCGTGTCTGACGACCTGCAGGTAGACGAGGAATTCGCCCCCACCGAGCGGATGGAGGGGCTCCAGGACTCGGCAGACAACACGGTAACCGGCAGCTACGACGCCGACCAGATCTCGGTCCTCGAGGGCCTCGAGGCGGTCCGCAAGCGCCCGGGCATGTACATCGGCTCCACCGGCGAGCGCGGCCTGCACCACCTCGTCTACGAGATCGTCGACAACTCCGTCGACGAGGCGCTTGCCGGCTACTGCGACGCGATCGAGGTCGAGCTCCTCGACGGCGGCGGCGTGCGCGTCACGGACAACGGGCGCGGCATCCCCGTCAAGGAGCACCCGGTCGAGAAGATCCCGACGGTGACCCTCGTCCTGACCGTCCTCCACGCCGGCGGCAAGTTCGGCGACGGCGGCTACAAGGTCTCCGGCGGTCTTCACGGCGTCGGCTCCTCCGTGGTGAACGCGCTGTCGGAGAGGCTGATCGTCGACGTCCGCCGCGACGGCTACCGCTTCCAGCAGACCTTCCACCTGGGCGAGCCGGTGACCGAGCTGGAGCGCCTCGAGGCCACCGACGAGACCGGGACCACCATCACGTTCTACCCGTCGGCGGAGATCTTCGAGACCACCGACTTCACCTACGACACGCTGGCCACCCGCTTCCGCGAGATGGCGTTCCTGAACAAGGGCCTGCGGATCGCCGTCGCCGACCTGCGCGCCGATCACGTGACCGTCAACGACGAGGGCGAGCCCGAGCGTCGCTCGGACGAGTTCGTGTACCCCGGCGGCCTGCGCGACTACGTGACGTTCCTCGCCGCGAGCAAGGAGCCCATCCACCCCAGCGTGATCGACGTCGAGGCCCACGCCCCCGACCAGGGGATGGGCGTCGAGATCGCGATGCAGTGGAACGTGAGCTACACCTCCAGCGTCCACACGTTCGCCAACACCATCAACACGCACGAGGGCGGCACGCACGAGGAGGGCTTCCGCGCGGCGCTGACCAATACCGTCAACCGCTGGGGCGAGTCCTGGGGGCTGATCAAGAAGCGCGAGGACCGCGTCTCCGGCGACGACATCCGCGAGGGCCTGACCGCCATCGTGTCGATCAAGGTCGCCGAGCCGCAGTTCGAGGGCCAGACGAAGACCAAGCTGGGCAACACCGAGGCCAAGAGCTTCGTGCAGCGCGTGCTGAACGACCGCCTGGGCGACTGGTTCGAGCGCAACCCCGCGGAGGGCAAGGAGATCATCCGCAAGTCGCAGTCGGCGGCGCAGGCCCGCATCGCCGCCCGCAAGGCGCGCGACATGGCCCGCTCCCGCAAGGGCCTCCTCGGCGGCTCCGGCCTGCCGGGCAAGCTCGTCGACTGCCAGTCGACGAACCCCGCGGACTGCGAGCTGTTCATCGTCGAGGGCGACTCGGCGGGCGGCTCGGCCCGCGGCGGCCGCGACCCGAAGACCCAGGCCATCCTGCCCATCCGCGGCAAGATCCTGAACGTCGAGAAGGCGCGCATCGACAAGATCCTCGCCAACAAGGAGGTCGAGGCGATCATCAACGCGCTCGGCGCCGGCATGCAGGAGGACTTCGACCTCGACAAGCTGCGCTACCACAAGCTCGTGCTGATGGCCGACGCCGACGTCGACGGCGCGCACATCCGCACGCTGCTGCTGACGCTGCTGTTCCGCTTCATGCGCCCGATGATCGACGCCGGCCACGTGTTCCTCGCGCAGCCGCCGCTGTTCCGCCTGCGCTGGAGCAACGCGCCGCACGAGCTGGCCTACAGCGACACCGAGCGCGACGCGCTCCGAAACGACGGCCTCGCCAACGGGAAGAAGCTGCCGCAGGTCAACCCGATCCAGCGCTACAAGGGCCTGGGCGAGATGAACGCCGAGGACCTGTGGGACACCACCATGGACCCCGAGAAGCGGATCCTGCTCCAGGTGACGCTGGAGGACGCGGCCGCGGCCGACCAGATGTTCTCCATCCTGATGGGCGAGGACGTCGAGCAGCGCCGCACGTTCATCCAGCGCAACGCCCGCGACGTGCGCTTCCTCGACATCTGAGCCCCGGCTCCGCCTATCCAAGAGTGACGAAAAGGTACATCCCGCATGGCTGACGACAACGACGACAAGACCACCCTCACCGGGCGCGTCGACCCGATCGACCTCCAGCACGAGATCCAGAACTCCTACCTCGACTACGCGATGAGCGTCATCGTCGGGCGCGCGCTGCCCGATGTCCGCGACGGCCTCAAGCCCGTGCACCGCCGCGTGCTGTACGCGATGTGGGACGGCGGATACCGCCCGGACCGCGGCTGGAACAAGTGCTCCCGCGTCGTCGGTGAGGTCATGGGCCTCTACCACCCGCACGGCGACACCGCCATCTACGACACCCTCGTGCGCCTCGCGCAGCCGTGGGCCATGCGCCACACGCTGGTCTCCGGCCAGGGCAACTTCGGCAGCCAGGGCAACGACAAGGCCGCGGCCATGCGGTACACCGAGTGCAAGATGGCGCCGCTCGCCGTCGAGATGGTGCGCGAGATCGAGCAGAACACCGTCGATTTCCGCCCCAACTACGACAACCGCGAGGAGGAGCCGGTCGTCCTCCCGGCCCGCTTCCCGAACCTGCTCGTCAACGGCTCCACCGGCATCGCCGTCGGCATGGCGACGAACATCCCGACGCACAACCTGCGCGAGGTCGGCGCCGCGGTGCAGTGGGCGCTCGAGCACCCGGACGCCACGAAGGAGGAGCTGCTCGAGGCCGCGATGGGCTTCATCCACGGCCCCGACTTCCCCGGCGGCGGCCTGATCGTCGGCCGCCAGGGCATCGAGGACGCGTACCGCACGGGCCGCGGCTCGGTCGTCATGCGCGCCGTGATCGACATGGAGGAGGACGAGAAGGGCCGCCAGCTGCTCGTCGTGACCGAGCTGCCCTACATGGTCAACCCGGACACGCTGGCGCTGCGCATCGCGGAGCTGGTGAACTCCGGCAAGCTGACCGGGATCGCCGACATCCGCGACGACACGTCGGCGCGCACCGGCACCCGCCTCGTCGTCGTGCTGAAGCGCGACGCCCAGCCGCGCGTCGTCATGAACAACCTGTACAAGCACACCGCGCTGCAGGACACGTTCGGCTGCAACATGCTGGCCATCGTCGACGAGGTGCCGCGCACCCTGGGCCTCGACCAGTTCATCTCGCTGTGGGTCAAGCACCAGCTCGAGGTCATCCGCCGCCGCACGCAGTGGCAGCTGGACGAGGCCGAGCGGGCCGCCCACCTCGACCGCGGCCTGGTGAAGGCGCTGAACATGCTCGACGAGGTGATCGCGCTGATCCGCGCGAGCGCCACCGCCGACGAGGCCAACCAGGGCCTGCAGGAGCTGCTCGGGGTCGACGAGCTCCAGGCCCGCAACATCCTCGACCAGCAGCTGCGCCGCCTGGCGTCGATGGAGATCCAGAGGATCATCGACCGCTTGGCGAAGATCGAGCTGCAGATCGCCGACCTCAAGGACATCCTGGCCGACGAGGCCCGCCAGCGCACGATCATCGCCACCGAGCTGCAGGAGATCGTCGACAAGTACGGCGACGAGCGCCGCTCGCGGATCGTCGCGGCCGACGGCGACTTCTCCGACGAGGACTTCATCCCCAACGAGGACGTCGTCGTCACCATCACGCACGGCGGCTACGCCAAGCGCACCCGGGCGGACCAGTACCGCGTCCAGAAGCGCGGCGGCAAGGGCGTCCGCGGGGCGACGCTGCGGGCCGACGACGAGGTGCAGCACCTGTTCACGACGACGAACCACCAGTGGATCCTGTTCTTCACGAACTTCGGCCGGGTGTACCGGGCGAAGGCGTGGCAGCTGCCCGAGTCGGGCCGCGACGCGAAGGGCGGCCACGTCGCCGGGCTGATGAACTTCCTGCCCGACGAGAAGATCGCGCAGGTGCTGACCATCAACGGGTACGACGACGCCGCTTACCTCCTGCTGGCCACGAAGCACGGGCTGGTGAAGAAGACCGAACTGAAGGCCTACGACTCGCCGCGCCAGGCAGGCGTCATCGCCATCAACTTCCGCGAGGAGGGCGACGAGCTGATCGGCGCCGCGCTGGTGTCGTCGGACGACGACGTGCTGCTGATCTCGCGCAAGGGCCAGGCCATCCGGTTCCAGGCCGACGACTCGCAGCTGCGCCCGATGGGCCGCGCGACGTCGGGCGTGACCGGCATGAAGTTCCGCGCCGGCGACGAGCTGCTGAGCATGGCGGTGCTGCGCGCCGACGAGGACTACGCCGACCAGTACGTGTTCACGGTGACCGACGGCGGCTTCGCCAAGCGGACCGCCGTCGACGAGTACCGGCAGCAGGGCCGCGGCGGCCTGGGCATCAAGGCCATGAAGCTGAACGAGGATCGCGGCCAGCTGGTCGGCGGCCTGATCGTCGGTGAGGCGGACGAGGTGATGGCCATCAAGGTCTCCGGGCAGGTCACGAGGTCCGCCGTCGCCGACGTGCCGGTGAAGGGCCGCGACACCATGGGCGTGAAGTTCGTAGGCGTGAAGGGAACCGACGCCGTTGGTGCCATCGCCCTCTACCCCGAGTCTGATTCCGATGAGACCTCAGGCCCGGATCAGGGATCCGGTGACGCCGAGAACGGCGCGGCTGTGGGCGGAGAGGGTAGCGTAGGGGACGACGTTGCCAGCCAGGTGACAGAGCCGACCACCGAGGAGAACGCCGATGAGTGAGAACTCGCCGCGCTGGCCCGGATCGAACGGAGCCCCAGGGCTCGACTTCTCCCCGTACCGCAAGCCCGCGGACGAGGCCAGGTCCGGGGCCGTCGCCGCGCCGCCTGCCCCGTCGGTAGCACGGGTGGGCAAGGAGTCGTCGTCGGCGGACCAGGCGACTCAGGCGTGGTCGGCCCCGCCGGCGACGGAGGCGCCCGTCACCGGGACACCCATCCCGGCCCCGGCGCCCCAGGCCTCGGCGCCGCAGGCCCCGGCGGAGGTTCCTGTTCCGGCGCGGAAGCCCCGCCCGTCGCACCGGACGCGCAAGGCGCGCCTGCGCCTGGCCCGCATCGATCCCTGGTCGGTGATGAAGACGACGTTCCTGTTCTCGATCGCCTTCGGCGTGATGATGGTCGTCGCCACGTTCGCGCTGTGGTCCGTCCTCGCGGGCTCGGGCGCGCTGGAGTCGCTGAACACGCTGATCAACACGCTGATCAGCAGCGAGCAGGAGGGCACCACGTTCAAGATCGAGGACTACCTGGGCGTGCAGCGCATCCTGGGCTTCTCCGTGGTGGTCGCCGCGATCGACGTCGTGATCATCACCGCCGTCGCGACGCTGTTCGCGTTCCTGTACAACCTGTCGGCCGTCGTCATGGGCGGCCTGGAGGTCACCCTCGCCGAGGACTGAGCTCCTAGCCACAGCTGGTTTGCTCCGCGCGCGAGACGTGCGATAGAGTTTCTCCTCGGTGACGGGCCTATAGCTCAGACGGTTAGAGCGCTGCCCTGATAAGGCAGAGGTCACTG